>NZ_JABWRA010000037.1:0-67842 GCF_014268705.1 Pseudomonas sp. SWRI179
CCACTGTGGGAGCGAGCCTGCTCGCGAAGGCGGTGGGTCAGCTTGCATCAGTATTGACTGTGCCGCCGCCATCGCGAGCAAGCTCGGCTCCCACAGGGTTTTGTGGTGAACGCAGACATGGCTGACACCACAAGTCCACTGTTGGAGCGGGCTTGCTCGCGAAAGCGGTGTGCCTGTCACCGGAATGCTGAATGTACCGCCGCCATCGCGAGCAAGCCCGGCTCCCACAGGGTTTTGTGGTGAACGCAGACATGGCTGACACCGCAAGCCCACTGTGGGAGCGAGCCTGCTCGCGAAGGCGGTGGGTCAGCTTGCATCAGTATTGACTGTGCCGCCGCCATCGCGAGCAAGCTCGGCT
Organism: Pseudomonas sp. SWRI179; assembly: GCF_014268705.1. NCBI lineage: Bacteria > Pseudomonadati > Pseudomonadota > Gammaproteobacteria > Pseudomonadales > Pseudomonadaceae > Pseudomonas > Pseudomonas sp. SWRI179. The sequence continues at coordinate 359 of NZ_JABWRA010000037.1, forward strand.
CCCACAGGGTTTTGTGGTGAACGCAGACATGGCTGACACCACAAGTCCACTGTTGGAGCGGGCTTGCTCGCGAAAGCGGTGTGCCTGTCACCGGAATGCTGAATGTACCGCCGCCATCGCGAGCAAGCCCGGCTCCCACAGGGTTTTGTGGTGAACGCAGACATGGCTGACACCGCAAGCCCACTGTGGGAGCGAGCCTGCTCGCGAAGGCGGTGGGTCAGCTTGCATCAGTATTGACTGTGCCGCCGCCATCGCGAGCAAGCTCGGCTCCCACAGGGTTTTGTGGTGAACGCAGATATGGCTGACACCACAAGTCCACTGTGGGAGCGGGCTTGCTCGCGAAAGCGGTGTACCTGTCACTCGGATGCTGGATGTGCCGCCGTCACCGCGAGCAAGCCCGCTCCCACATTTGATCTTCAGTGGACGTAAGCCCGGTTTAGAACTTGAAGCGCCCCACCAACCCCTTGAGCTGTCCAGAAATATCCGTCAAGCGCCCCGAGCCGGTCTGCGCCGTGTGAGCAAACTCTTCAACCAGCTGCGCATCGGCATGAATCTGCGCGATGTGCCGGTTGATGTCCTCGGCGACTTGGTGCTGTTGCTCTGCCGCCGTGGCGATTTGCGTGTTCTGGTCGCGAATCGAGTCCACCGAGTTGCGGATCTTGTCGAAGCTGTCCCGCGCCTGCTGGATGCGCTCGACGCTGGTGTGTGACACCTGCAGGCTGCTTTGCATCTGCTGGGTCACTTCCTGGGTGCGCCGTGCGAGGTTGCCCAGCAGGCTGTCGATCTCGCCGGTGGAGTCGGCGGTGCGGCGGGCCAGGGCCCGTACCTCATCGGCTACCACCGCAAAGCCGCGACCCTGGTCACCGGCGCGCGCGGCCTCGATGGCGGCGTTGAGGGCCAGCAGGTTGGTCTGCTCGGCGATGGAACGAATGGTGTCGAGGATGGTGTTGATGTTCTTACTGTCCTGCTCCAGCGCCTGCATGGTCTGGGTCGACTGCTGCAGGTCCTCGCTCAGTTTCAGCACGCTGCCCGTGGCTTCGCCGATATGGTGCTGACCATCGTGTACATCGCGATAGCCCTCGTCCGCACTGGTGGCGGCCTGGCTGCACGAGCGGGCCACTTCGTTGGCGGTGGCAACCATTTCGTTGAATGCGGTGCTCACCAATTCAACGGCCTGGCGTTGGCGCCCGGCGGCGTCGTTCATGTTCTGGGCCACGTGGCTGGTATCGGCTGCGGCGGTCTGCAAGTCGGAAGAGGCGCTGCCGATGCGCTGCATCAGTTGCGCGATCATGCCCAGGAATTGGTTGAACCAGCCCGCCAGGGTGGCCGTTTCGTCCTTGCCTTGCACCGAGAGTTTACGGGTGAGGTCGCCTTCACCCTCGGCGATTTCCTGCAGGCCGTTGGCTACGCCGCGAATCGGCCGCACGATGACGCTGGCGAAACTGGCGCCCACCACAGCGAAGACCGCGGCCAGCGCGGCGGCGATGATGGCGATCAGCCAAGTCAGGCTCGAAGCCTCGGCCATCACTTCATCGCGTTTGATCAGGCCAATGAAGCGCCAGCCCAACCCTTTGGAACTGACCACGTTGGCCATGTAGGGCACGCCGTCGATCTCGATCTGGGTCACGCCATCGCTGCTTTTGGCCAGCTCGGCATAGTTGGGGCCCAGGTCGGCCAGCGGCTTGAAGTTGTGCTTGGCATCGGCGGCGTCCACCAGGACGTTGCCGTTGGCTTCCACCAGCATCAGGTAGCCACTGTCGCCCAGCTTGATGTTCTTCACCAATTCGGTCAGTTGCTTGAGCGACACGTCCAGGCCGACCACGCCCACCAGCTTGCCGGCGGCGTCGGAAACCGTGTGCACGATGCCGATCAACGACACATCATCCGGCGCCCAATAATAAGCGTCGGTGCGCACGGTGGTGCCCGGCGCGGCGATGGCCGCCTTGTACCATGGACGCACCCGTGGGTCGTAGTTGGAGATTTTGGGGTCGTCAGGCCAACTGGCATAACCGCCGTCGGCCAAGCCCAGGGAAAGGTAGGCGGTCGTCGGGTGACTCTTGGCGAATCGGTCGAAGATCTCCAGCAGCTGTTTATTGTTCTCGGTAAGCGGGGTTTGTGCGGCGTCGGCACCGGAGTAGTTTTTCAGATCCTTGGCTGCGACGATCCGTGGATCCTTGGCGAAGTATTCGACGTTCTGGCTGATGCCATCGAAGAACTGCTTCATGCCGTTGTCGATCTGGCGGATTTCTCGGCCGCTGCTGTCCAGGAAGTTGGCTTTCGCAGCGTCGCGCAGGTTCAGTACGACAAGCACCGCCACCAGGATAACGGGAAGGCAGGCGATGGTCGCGAACGCCCATGTCAGCTTCTGTTTGATATTCATGACTTCTCCCGCGGAATATTTTAAGTGTTGGAACGGCGGAAACGGCTGTGGTTGGCGTTGCGAGTCTCTGGAAGGGAAAAGCGCCCATGCCTACTGCCAGTGTATCGACCAAAGTCTTAGGCACTTGAGGCTTGCCTTTTTTGGCGCGGGCCGACCGGTAGACGGCGCAGGTGCGAATGCAGCCGGCTTGACTTGTCTGGAAGATAACGTGGTCTGTGCTGCGCCTTCGCCCTGCGGCAGGGCACCCACGTGCAGCCAATCCTCATCTTTAATGTACTAACGAGGCCCTATGCCAAGCGCATTCGAGAGCGTACTCAAAAACAAGAACATGGCTTATCGGCCACTCGGATCGGCACCCGCCAGCCAGGCGCCGATCCGCGTCGCGTTTGTATTGATGGACAACTTCTCGATGATGTCTTTCACCGGTGCCGTGGACGCGCTGGTGACCGCCAACCTGATGAGCGACATGCCCCTCTACGAGGTGCTGACGGTGGGGGTGTCGGGTGGGCAGGTGACGAGCGACCTGGGCATTGTCATCTCGACGGACATCGAACTGGCGCAGATACCGGAAAACCAGGATGTGCTGATCGTTGCCGGGGGCTTTCGCGTGAAGTTGCAAGGCCATCCCTTGCTGCGCCGCAAGCTGCGGGCCAACGCGACGTCCGGGGCGATCCTGGGCGGGTTATGGAACGGTGCCTTCTTTGTGGCGGATGCCAATCTGCTGGATGGTTTCGAATGTGCTGTTCACCCAGAAAGCCGCGCCATGATGGCGGAGGTGTTCCCCCATGTGAAGGTGTCCAATCGAGCCTATGTGGTTGACCGGGAGCGGGTCAGTTGCGCGGGGGCCAACAGTTCGCTGCGCATGATGCTCCAGTTGATCCGCCAGACGGGCGGGGCGATGTTGGTGGGGGCTATCGAGGAAATCCTGCGTTGCGATGAGTCCGGCGAGGATGCGACAGACTTGCCGCCGGTTTTTGTCGAGACCGACCCGACGCTGCCGGAAAGCCTCAAGTTGGCGTTGGAACTGATGTGGCAGAACGTAGAAGAGCCCTTGACCATCGATGAACTGGCGGCGTGCGTAAAGATTTCCAAGCGCCAGTTGGAGCGGCGCTTCTGCAGTTTTCTCGGTGCGACCCCCACACGTTATTACCTGGAGCTGCGCCTGACGCGCGCGCGCCAACTCATCCAGCAGACCAATCGGTCCGTGACCGAAATCGCCGTGGCGACAGGTTTCGTCAGTTCGCCGCACTTCCAGCGTCGTTTTCGGGATTTCTTCGGTGTACCGCCTGGCAGCTACCGTTCGAAATCGGAGCGCAAGCAAGCCTTGCGATGAAGACGCTGGTTGATCAGGGATGAGTATCTGGGGCGGGGATAGGGCATTGCCGGGGAGCTATGTGGGAGCAAGGCTTGCTCGCGATGAAGATGACGCGGTCTTCTGGGAAAACGAGGCGCCTGCATCGCGAGCAAGCTTTGCTCCCACACAGCTCACGCGTCAGCTGTTATCGTCGGTTTGTGTTTCGGTAGGCAGGTCTTCGGTTTGCGGTGCGGCTTGCGATGCGGTCAAGGTCGTCTCCTTGCACAGCGTCTTGCCGACTTCATCGGCGATCGAGCCGTCGATGATTCGTCCTTGCATCTGGTCGAACTCGGCTTTCTCCAACCCTGCGAGACTGTTGTACATGCCCATGTGCCGTACATTGCGGCTGGCACAGTCGAGTTCCAGTTTCGTGTAGTTGGTGAAGTAAGTGCCCTTTCTCTGCACGGTGGCCTGGATGGCTGAACCGCTGTCGACAGACGAGACGATGGAGTACACGGCATCCGAATCATCATATAGGTATTTGATGTTCTGAACGTCCGCGGTCGCACTGCACGCAATCGAGATTAAAGCGAAGGATATGGCGGTTTTCATGCTTTCTTCCGTGAATAAGCAAGTCAGGAGAGAATTGGTGGCAAAGTGAAATCATTTTGCCTAGGCTCTTGCGTTGGGTCAATTTACTTCAGACAGTATCAATGACCGTCGGTCAGAAACGAAATGTTTTCGGGAACTTTATAGTTCGCCGTGCTTCGTGGCAACAGACGAGCGCGTTCAGATTAGACGATGATGCTGTCCGAAGCGTGCTGTAGCTCCAAATAGATCAAAGCCTGAATTTGACCCATCGTTAATCCAATGTGGGAGCGAGCTTGCTCGCGATGGCGTCAGGTCAGCTGATACTCATGTGATTGACACTCCGCTATCGCGAGCAAGCTCGCTCCCACAGGGGTTAAAGGTTGATCCATGTCATCTGTGGCAGTTTCTCCCACGGTGCTTCATGGCATCTGCGGCAATTCCTGCGGCCGCAGATCGAACACCAGCACCTCGGCATCCTGGCCATTGCTCAAGGTCAGGGCCTGCTCCTGGCGCACCCGCACGCCATCCCCTTCCTGTAATTGCACGCCGTTAAGCTCGACAGCGCCCCGGGCCACGTGCACGTAGGCATAACGATCCGCTGCCAGGGCCAGGGTGGCGCGTTGCTCGCCATCGAACAACCCGGCGTAGACCCGCGCGTCCTGGCGCACCTGGAGCGAGCCGTCGGCGCCATCCGGGGAGATGATCAATTGCAGGCGTCCCTGTTTCTGCTCGCGGCTGAAGTGCTCCTGTTGATAACGGGGGGTGGCACCGCTGACGTCGGGCACGATCCAGATCTGCAGGAAGTGCACCGGCTCGTCCGCGCTGTGGTTGAACTCGCTGTGGGCCACGCCGCTGCCGGCGCTCATCAACTGCACGTCACCGGGGCGAATGACCGAGCCCGTGCCCAGGGTGTCCTTGTGTTCCAGCGCCCCTTCGAGCACATAGGAAAAGATCTCCATGTCCCGGTGCGGATGCTGGCCAAAACCCTTGGCGGCGGCGACCCGGTCGTCGTTGATGACCAGCAGGTCGGAGAAGCCCTGTTCGTTGAGGTTGCGGTAGCTGGCGAACGAGAAGGTGTGGAACGAGGTCAGCCAGCCGTGGCGGGCAATGCCGCGGTCCGAAGCTTTGCGAAGGGTCAGCATGATGAATTCTCCTGATGTCTTTGGGCGGCGGCTGGGGCCGTTCGCCGGGTTCAGGAGAAGGTTAATGGTTACCGAGATATTCAATAAGCAGGTGGAAAACGAAAGACTGTCCGTTTTGGGTGGACAATCGAGAATGCCTACCGGCGGATGCTTCGCTTCGACATAATGCTAATCGTCAGCCCGACGATGAACTTGTGGGAGCGGGCTTGCTCGCGAAAGCAGCGCAACAAGCAGTATTTTCGTCGACTGACACGCCGCTTTCGCGAGCAAGCCCGCTCCCACATGGGATCATCTGTGGCCTACAGTTCCCTCGATTTTTTGGCGTCCCTCTTGATGAAAACCGTTGCAATGGTGCTGTTCCCGGATTTCTTGCTGCTCGACATGGCCGGGCCGCTGGAGGTGTTTTCCATCGCCAATCGTTACCTCGAGACGAACCAGCGTTATCAACTGCTGACCCTGGGGACCGAACGCGGGCCGTTGCGCGCATCCAACGGCGTGGCGGTGCAGGCCGATATCCATATCGACCAGGCCTGGGCGGCCTATGACGTGTTGTTGGTGCCGGGCGGGCCGGGGGCCTATAACGACCAGCATCCGGGGCTGCACACCTGGCTGCGCGCCGCGGCGCAACGGGCGACGCGCTACGGTTCCATCTGCACCGGCGCCTTTGTGCTCGGTGAGGCGGGCTTGCTCGACGGTTATCGCGTCACTACCCATTGGCATTACACCGAACGCCTGATCCAGCGTTTCCCCAAGGCCCTGGTGGAAACCGACAAGATCTTCCTGCAGGACCGCCGTCTGATCACCTCGGGCGGCGTCACCGCCGGGATCGACCTGGCCCTGTCCATCGTCGCCCAGGACCATGGCCGCAAAGTCGCGTTGGACGTGGCCAAGGTGTTGTTGGTGGTGATGAAACGCCAGGGTGGCCAGGCGCAGTTCAGTCCCTCGGTGGCGGCGGTGTCGACACAGGAATCGGCCATCACCCGGGTGCAGAATCATGTGATGGAGCACCTGGAAGAGCCCTTCACCATCGAACGCATGGCCGCGCTGGCCGCCATGAGTGCGCGGCATTTCGCCCGGGTCTTTGCCCGAGAAGTGAAGATGACGCCCATGGAGTTCCTGCAAGGCGCACGCATCGACCGGGCGCGTCAGTTGCTGGAAACCACTGACCTGCCACTCAAGACCGTGGCGTTTCGCAGCGGCTTCGGCAGTGTGCGGCACATGCGTTTTCTGTTCGGTGAAAAGCTCGGCCTGACTCCGGTGCAATATCGTCAGCAGTTCAGTTGAGCCGTCGGTGTCCGTCCAAGGCACCGTGATGTCCGTGGTGCTCCCTGTGCCAGCATTGTCCTGCGGCGTGCGCCTGCCAAGATAACGGCGAACCCCTTGGAAAGGATGCGCAGGAGCCCAGGGCAGATGTGTTCGGTGATCCGCACGCTGACGCCCGCACCGGTTTTCCGGCGCTGGATCGCCCATGAACAGTTTCGTCAAACCCGACAGCGAGCCGGCGGTGAGCTTCGGTCCGTTTGCCTTCTACCGGCAGCAGCGGCTGGTCACCCGTGACGGCCAGCCACTCGCATTGGGTGGTCGCGCCCTGGATGTTCTGCAGGTGCTGGTGGAGCACGCCGGCCGTTATGTCAGTAAGCAAACCCTCATCGCCCACGTCTGGCCTGACAGCGTCGTGGAAGACATCAACCTGCGGGTGCACATTGCGGCGCTGCGGCGGGCCTTCGGCGACGGGCGGGACGGCGCGCGCTATATCCTCAACCATCCACGACAAGGCTATTGCCTGGCGGTTCACGAGGACATCGAGACGCCGTTCAGTCCCCCAGCGGAGCGACACAACTTGCCCGCGCGCTTGAGCCCGTTGGTCGGCCGCGACAGAATCCTGGGACGGTTGTTGGCGCAAGTGCCTCGTCAAGCCCTGACCACCGTGACCGGCCCGGGCGGGGTCGGCAAGACCACCGTGGTGCTGCGGGCGGCAGAGCTGTTGCTTGAACATTTTGACGACGGTGTCTGGTTCGTTGACCTGGCCGCCATCAGCGAGCCCTCGCAGGTGACGGCTCAGGTGGCCGGCGCGCTGGGCCTGGCGCACGGAGCTTTTGGCCGGGGCCTGGAATCCTGCCGGATGTTGCTGGTGCTCGATGGCTGCGAGCATGTGCTCGGCGCCTGTCGGGAACTGGCCCAGGCGCTGGCTGCGACGGCACCGGGGGTGGCGCTGTTGTGCAGCAGCCGCGAACCGCTGGAACTGTCGGGCGAAAAAATCGTGCCACTGCCGGGCCTGGCCGTGGCATCGCCTCTCGAGCCGGAGCACCAGATCGTCGCATGCCCGGCGGTGCAACTGCTGGTTGAGCGGGTTAGCGCCCGGCAGCAGGATTTCAAGCCCCATGGCCGCGACTGGCTGATCCTGGCCCAGATTTGCCAGCGCCTGGACGGCTTGCCGCTGGCGCTGGAATTGGCGGCGGCCCAGGTCGACGCCTTGGGGGTGGCTGGGGTGCTCGAACAGTTGGACTACGGTTTGTCCCTCTTGAGCCATGGGCGGCGTACCGCAGTGGCCCGGCATCGGAGCCTGGAGGCGGTGTTGGATTCGAGTGTCGAGCGTTTGAGCGCTGACGAACGAACCGCGTTCCAGCGCCTGGCGGTGTTCGAGGGACCGTTTACGCTCAAGGCGGCACAGGCCGTGATCAGTTGCGCTGAACTGAGTGTCGGGCAGGTGCCCAGGTTGCTGTTGCGGTTGGCGAGCGTGTCACTGCTGATGGTCGAGCCGTTGGCCGAGGGCGGGCGTTTTCGACTGCTGCACACCACCCGCGCCTACGCCATGGACAAACTGCGGCGCAGTGGACAGTGGCCTGTGTTTCATCGGCGTTACGTACTGCAAGGCGCTTGGGGGACGCGGCGTTCACGGCCCCAACCGGCGAGTCAGCGTTTGGAGCAGCGCGTCGGCTTCCAATAGATCGGGAGTGTCGAAGCCCTCGCTGAAGCGGCGGTAGACCGGCCCGAGCAGTTCCTGCGCAGCATGCACCTGCCCTTGACGTTGCCACAAGCGGGCCAGGGAGGTCGCGCTGCGCAGCTCCCAGGCCAGGGCTTGTTGACGACGGGCCACGGCCATGGCGTCCAGCAGTTGCGCTTCGGCGGCTTCCTCCAGGGACGGCTCGTTCCGCGCCAGCAAGGTTTCGGCGCCGGCCCGCAGAATCTCCGCCGAACACCAGCCCGCGGCGCCACTGCGGGCCCGTTCCAGTTGCGCGGGGCTGACCCAATCAGGGCGCAGGGTGGCAACGATGTCCTGGATCAGCCCGTTTGACGTACTCGTCTCCAGCGTCTCGCCATCCAATACGCAGGCGTAATGGCAGGCCCAGTCATGGAACAGCATCACCGAATGTTTCTTGGCCTGTTGCTTCAACAGATCGAGCCTTTCCCGCGTGGTTGAATGATCGCCGGTGTAGTGGGCGATCACGCAGCCGGTGAGTGCCAGGGTGTAGCAGATCGAAATGCCGTGATTGATCTGCAAGGCGATCTGCAACGCCAGGTTGGCGGTGCGCCGGGCTTTCTCGGCAAAACCTTGTAGCCAGAGGATCCGCGCCAGAATCGTCAGCGCTGCCACGCTCTGGTCGTATTGCACGCCGAAGCCATGACTGAAGCGGCTGAGGTGGCCGCTCTGGGCCAGGCGCTGGATCACTTGCTCGGCCTCATGCCGCGCCGCGCCCTGGTCGCCGATGAAATGCAGTGCCAGCACCCGCAGGCGTTGGGCGCTCAAGGACAGGGTCGGGTCGCCCTGCAAACCCAGCCGATCGAAATCCAGGCTGTGGTCCAAGGCCTGTTGGTACTGGCCGCAACTGAGGTCGACGGTCATTTGCCCGGACACGGCCCGCAGCTCGCCGGCCAGGTCCTGGCATTGCCGGGCCAGTTGTCGGGCGGTGGCAAAGGCCCGCACGGTGGCCGGTGTACCGCCCTCGGTGTGGTAGTTGAAACTGGCGTGGGCCAGTTCCAGGGCCAGGGTCAAACGTGGGCAAGGACTGGGGCTGGCCCGCAGCAAGTTCAGCGCCCGGTTGACGTAGAGGCCGTGTTCCTTGAGCAGCGACAGTTCCTGCCAGAGGGGCAGGGTGCGAGCAGTCAGGCGAATCGCCACGGCGTGTGAACCCTGCGGGCCCAGGCCTCGGTCGAGTGCGGCGCGGATGTCATCGCGATAGTCGGCGTAGCGGGCGATCCACAATCGGGTAGGGGTGTTTTCCCAATCGCGTTCCGCTTGTCCCATGAGCGCCAGGCAGCGTTCGGCGTGGCGTTCCTGGCTGGCCGCCAGTTCCCCGGCTTCGGCGAGTTTTTCCAAGGCATAGCGGCGGGTGGTGTCCAGCAGGCGATAGCGCACCTCTTCATCGCCGATCTCGACGTTGAGCAACGACTTGGCGACCAACTGGCTGATCGACACCAGCACCTGTTCGGGCGCCACATGCTGGCCGACGATCACCGCCGCGGCCGAGGCCAGGTTGAAACTGCCCATGAACACCGCCAGCCGCCGCAGGCAGGTCTGCTCGCAGGCCGTGAGCAGCGCGAAGCTCCAGTCCAGCGTGGCGCGCAGGGTTTGCTGGCGCGGTGCGGCGCCGGTGTCGTTGTGGAGCAGGGCGACGCTGTCTTGCAGGTGTCGGTGAAGCTCTTCCAGAGTGAAGCGGCCAAGCTGTCCGGCCGCCAGCTCGATGGCCAGGGGAATGCCGTCCAGCCGCTGGCAGATGTCGATCACCAACGGCACCTCGCGGTCGGTCAGTTCGAAGTCGTCACGGCTGGCCATCGCACGCTCGGCAAACAGTTGCAGCGCCGGGTACTCCAGGGCGGGATAACCCTCGATGGGCATTTCACGGGGCGGGAACGCCAGGGCGTCCAGGCGCTGCATGTGTTCACCTTCGGCGCGCAGGCCTTCGCGGCTGGTGGCCAGGATGTGCAGGTGAGGCGCACCACGCAGCAAGGTTTCGCTGAGCTGGGCGATGGCGTCGATCAGGTGCTCGCAGTTGTCGAACACCAGCAACAGATGTCGTTCCTTGAGCTGTCGGGCGAGGGTGTCCAGCGGATCGCCGTCCTGCAGGGGCAGGTCGAGCAACGCACAGAGGTTGGGAGCGATCATGGCCGCGTCGTTGAGCGACGCCAGGTCCAGCAGGTGGGTGCCGTCACGGTAATGGCCGATCAGCCGTTCAGCGACCCGCAGGGCAACGGTGGTCTTGCCGATGCCGCCGGTGCCAACCAGGGTAATGAAGCGTTTTCGCGGCAGCTGGGCCACCAGGTTTTCCACCAGGGCCTGGCGGCCGATCAGGCGCGTGCGCTGCAGTGGCAGGTTGCGCGCCAGGGACGGATGGGGGATGCGCGCCAATGGGTCAAGGGATTCGAAAGCCAGCGGCGCGACAAAACTGTAGCCGCGCTGCGCCACGGTGACGATGTAGCGCTGCCCGGCCTGGCCGTCCCCGAGGGCCTTGCGCAGGGCTGCGACGTGTACGCGCAGGTTGGTGTCTTCCACCACGCTTTTGGGCCAGACCCGGGCGATCAGTTGCTGCTTGCTCACCACCTCGCCAGCATGTTCGAGCAACACCAGCAGGATCTCGACGGCCCGCCGCCCCAGGCGCAACGGTTGCTCGCCCTCCAGCACCAGGCGCTGGCGCGGATGGACCCGGTAAGGGCCGAAGTGCACCGTCTGTTCGACGGGCAGGCTGAGGTAGTGGCTCATGGTGCTCTCAATGTTCTGGTCCCGATGCCCGGGCTTTACCCGAGCATATTCCTCAGGTTTGGTGTCAAGCGCAACGGTGCAGGCTCTACTCCCGGCCTTCCAGACGCCGAACCTGTGGCGAGGGAGCTTGCTCCCGCTGGGCCGCGAAGCGGCCCCAAAGGCCCCACCTCCCAATCAATCTGACACTCCGAGGTGACAGTTCTGGGGCTGCTGCGCAGCCCAGCGGGAGCAAGCTCCCTCGCCACAAAAGCGGGTTTTTAACACCGCCGTTCCGAAAAAATTAACAACGTTTAACTCACGCAAACGCCTCCTCCGACCGGACCATGAAGCGATCCACCCACCTCAAGGAACCCTGTCATGAGCACCTTCATCACCCGCGACGGCACCGAGATTTACTACAAGGATTGGGGCACTGGGCAACCGGTGGTCTTGAGCCACGGCTGGCCGCTGAACTCGGACAGTTGGGAGGGGCAGATGATGTTCCTGGCGTCCAACGGCTACCGGGTGATCGCCCACGACCGCCGTGGACACGGCCGCTCCAGCCAACCCTGGGACGGCAACGACATGGACACCTACGCCGATGACCTGGCTGAGCTGATCGAACGGCTGGACTTGAAAGACGCGGTGTTGATCGGCTTCTCCACGGGCGGTGGTGAAGTGGCGCGCTACATCGGCCGCCATGGCGCGGCCCGCGTCGCCAAGCTCGGCCTGATCTCGGCGGTGACGCCGTTGATGCTCAGGACCGCGGCCAACCCTGGTGGCTTGCCGATTGAAGTGTTCGACGGTTTCCGTCAAGCCTCCCTGGCCGACCGTTCTCAGCTATACAAAGACGTGGCCAGCGCGTTTTTCGGCGCCAACCGCCCGGGCGCCAAGGTCTCCCAAGGCATGATCGACTGGTTCTGGATGCAAGGCATGCAGGCCGGCCACAAGAACACTTACGACTGCATCAAGGCGTTCTCGGAGACCGATCTTTCCGAAGACCTGCGCAACATCGACGTGCCGACCTTGGTGGTGCACGGCGATGATGACCAGATGGTCCCCATCGAAGCGGCCGGCATTGCCGCTGCCCAGTTGCTCAAGAACGCGCAGTTGCTGGTCTACCCCGGCGCGCCCCATGGCCTGACCGATACTCACAAGGATCGGCTGAACGCGGACCTGCTGGCGTTCATCCAGGGTTGATCAAGCCACAAACCTGTGGGAGCGGGCTTGCTCGCGAATGCGGTGGCACATTCGACATAAGTGCCAACTGACCCACCGCTTTCGCGAGCAAGCCCGCTCCCACAAGATCGGCATTCAACAGGAACAACACCCATGAACCGCAACGATTTACGCCGTCTCGACATGAACCTGCTGGTGATCTTCGAGGCGCTGATGTTCGAGAAAAACCTGACCCGCGTCGCCGAAAAGCTGTTCATGGGCCAGCCGGCGGTGAGTGCGGCGCTGGGGCGGTTGCGGGATCTGTTCGATGATCCGTTGCTGATCCGTCACGGCCGCGGCATGGAACCGACGCCGCGGGCCCTGGCGATCCTGCGAGAGCTGCAACCGGCCATGGACACCATCTCCGGCGCGGTCAGCCGGGCCAAGGCGTTCGACCCGTCCACCAGTTGCGACGTGTTTCGCATCGGTCTGTCCGACGATGCCGAATTCGGCCTGTTTCCTCCGCTGCTGAGCCAACTGCGCGAAGAAGCGCCGGGGATCATCGTGGTGGTGCGCCGGGCCAATTTCCTGCTGATGTCCTCGCTGCTGGCCAGTGGTGAAATCAGCGTCGGCGTCAGCTACACCACCGACCTGCCGGCCAATGCCAAGCGCAAGAAACTGCGGGACATTCCCTGCAAGGTCTTGCGCGGCGACAAGCGCCCGGGGCCGCTGACCCTGGACGAATACTGCTCGCGCCCCCATGCCATGGTTTCGTTTTCGGGCGACCTGAGCGGCAACATCGACTTGGACCTGGCCCGCATCGGCCGGTGCCGCAAAGTGGTGTTGGCGGTGCCGCAATTCAGCGGGCTGCGAGCATTGTTGGCGGGCACCGAGTTGATCGCCACCGTGCCCGACTACGCCGCCTGCGCACTGGTGGAAGGCTGCGCCTTGCGCGCCGAGGACCCGCCGTTCGAGATCAACGCCGCCGAACTGTCGATGGTCTGGAGCGGCGTGCATGACAACGACCCGGCCGAACGCTGGCTGCGTTCGCGCATCGCCAGCCACATGTCGCAACCACTGCCGGCCGCTGCGGCCGCGGACGGAGCCCACCGATGAACCTGACCGATGAGCGCCCGTTGCAGGACCTGGGCTTGTTGTTCCTGCGCCTGAGTGGCGGATTGTTTTTGCTGTGGGTCCACGGCTTGCCGAAGCTCTTGAATTACAGCAGCGAGCTGACCCGCATCGAAGACCCGTTCCACCTCGGCGCCGCGCCGACCCTGGTCCTGGCGATTTTCGCCGAGGTGCTGTGTCCGCTGTTGATCATGGCCGGTGTGCTGGTGCGCCTGGCGTGCCTGCCGATCCTGTTCCTGCTAGCCGTGGCGCTGCTGGTGGTGCACCCGCAGTGGAGCCTGGAAGAAGGCCAGTTTGGCTGGTTGCTGTTGATTGTATTTACCAGCGTGTTCATTGCCGGCCCTGGACGCCTGGCGCTGAACGCGCGTTTTGATGGAGTGCTGCGTCATGCCTGAGTCCCAAACCCTCGGATCCACCGCGAGCCCGGCGGTACCCGGTTTCGATGAAATCGTCACCTTGGTGGTCAAGCACCGAATCAAAGCCGGGCAGAACGATGCCTATGAGGCCTGGTTGCGGCGCATCGTCACCGTGGCTGGCCAGTGGCCGGGCCATTTGGGCGTCGATGTTGTGCGGGGCAAGCAGGACGGATTGTCATTGTTTACCTGCGTGCTGCGCTTTCGCTCCACCGAGGCCATGCAGCGCTGGCTGGACTCCCCCGAGCGGCGTGAATTGGTGGCCGAGGCTGCGCCACTGTTGGCCGACGGTGATCAGATCGAGGTCGGTTCGCACAAGGAATTCTGGTTCGCCCCGTTGGCCGATGCCGCCACGCCACCGCCGCGCTGGAAGCAATCGGTGGTGACGCTGCTGGTCATCCTGCCGCACACCTTGCTGGTGCCGTTGCTCTGGGGCCCGTTGCTGCAACTCAACGCCTTTCTGTCCAACTACGTGGTCGCCACGTTTTTGATCACCGTGACCATCGTGCTCTCGGTGGTGTACGTGTGCATGCCGCTGGCGACCCGGCTGTTCGCGCCGTGGCTGGAAGCTTCCACAACCCACGAACACTTGGAGCCCTGAGCAGCGCCGAACTTTTGTGACAAACATTGTTGTGGCGAGGGAGCTTGCTCCCGCTGGACGCGTAGCGTCCGCTCTTTTGGGGCCGCTTCGCAGCCCAGCGGGAGCAAGCTCCCTCGCCACGGATTAGTCCGCATATCCATTATTGTTGAAGGAAATCCCATGAACGCCGACCTGATTCTGTTCAATGGCCAATTCCACACCGTCGATCGCGAGAAGCCTCGCGCCAGCGCGGTCGCCATCAGCCAGGGCCGCTTTGTCGCCGTGGGCACCGACGCCGAGGCCATGGCCCTGCGCGGCAGCGGTACCCAGGTCATCGACCTCAAGGGCCGCACCGTCATTCCCGGTCTCAACGACTCGCACCTGCACTTGATCCGGGGTGGCTTGAACTACAACCTGGAGCTGCGTTGGGAAGGCGTGCCGTCGTTGGCCGATGCCTTGCGCATGCTCAAGGACCAGGCCGACCGCACGCCAACGCCGCAATGGGTTCGCGTGGTGGGCGGCTGGAACGAATTCCAGTTCGCCGAAAAGCGCATGCCGACCCTGGAAGAACTCAACCAGGCCGCCCCCGATACGCCCGTGTTCGTGTTGCACCTGTATGACCGCGCCTTGCTCAACCGCGCCGCGCTGCGTGTCGCCGGCTACACCCGCGACACGCCGAACCCGCCGGGTGGCGAGATCGTACGCGACAGCAAGGGCGAGCCCACCGGCATGCTGGTGGCGCGGCCCAACGCGATGATCCTGTACTCGACGCTGGCGAAAGGGCCGAAGTTGCCGCTGGAATACCAGGTCAACTCCACCCGCCAGTTCATGCGCGAACTCAATCGCCTGGGCCTGACCAGCGCCATCGACGCCGGCGGCGGCTACCAGAACTACCCGGACGACTACGAGGTCATCGAGCAGTTGGCCCGCGAGCAGCAGTTGACGGTGCGCATCGCCTACAACCTGTTCACCCAGAAGCCCAAGGAAGAACTCACCGATTTCAAGAACTGGACCGGCAGCGTCAAGCTGCACCAGGGCGACGATTTCCTGCGGCACAACGGTGCCGGGGAAATGTTGGTGTTCTCGGCGGCGGACTTCGAAGACTTCCTCGAACCGCGCCCGGACCTGCCACCGGGCATGGAACAGGACCTGGAGCCGGTGGTGCGTCACCTGGTGGAGCAGCGCTGGCCGTTCCGCCTGCACGCCACCTACGACGAATCCATCAGCCGCATGCTCGACGTGTTCGAGAAGGTCAATCGCGACATTCCGTTCAATGGCCTGCCGTGGTTTTTCGACCACGCCGAAACCATCACGCCGAAAAACATCGAGCGTGTACGGGCACTGGGCGGCGGTATTGCGATCCAGGACCGCATGGCCTTCCAGGGCGAATACTTCGTTGACCGCTACGGCGCCAAGGCCGCCGAAGCCACGCCACCGATCAAGCGCATGCTCGCCGAAGGCGTGCCGGTGGGCGCCGGCACCGACGCCACCCGCGTGTCGAGCTACAACCCGTGGACTTCGTTGTACTGGATGGTCAGTGGCCGCACCGTCGGCGGCCTGTCGTTGCACGAAGAGGGCCTGCCGCGCCTGACCGCGCTGGAGTTGTTCACCCACGGCAGTGCCTGGTTCTCGTCGGAGCAGGGCAAGAAAGGCCAGATCAAGGTCGGCCAACTGGCGGACCTGGCGGCCCTGAGCGCGGACTTCTTCAGCGTCGAGGAAGAAGCCATCAAGTGGATCGAGTCGGTGCTGACCGTAGTGGACGGCAAAGTGGTGTACGCCGCTGGCGACTTCGAAAAACTCGGCCCGGCCAGCGTCCCGGTGCTGCCGGACTGGTCGCCCGTGGTCAAGGTCCCGGGCCACTGGCGCCCGGCCTCACCGCTGCAGGCGCAAGTCCACCAGTGCAGCGGGCCGTGCAAGGTGCATTCCCATAGCCACGAACGGGCGCGATTGTCGAACGTTCCGGTCAGCGATTTCCAGGGTTTCTGGGGCGCGTTTGGTTGTTCCTGCTTTGCCTTTTGACTAACACATTTTCCCCTGTGGGAGCGGGCTTGCTCGCGAAAGCGGTGTGTCAGCTTGCAAGGCTGTCGGATGTGACGACGCCTTCGCGAGCAAGCCCGCTCCCACAGGGGGCCTGTAACATCCATCCCAAAGGAGTCACCCCATGAGCAACGTTCCCGCCTACAACCGTCTGAACAAAGACGACGCGGTCGTCCTGCTGGTCGATCACCAGACCGGTCTGATTTCCCTGGTCCAGGACTTCTCGCCCAACGAGTTCAAGAACAACGTATTGGCGCTGGCCGACCTGGCGAAGTTCTTCAACCTGCCGACCATCCTGACCACCAGCTTCGAACAAGGTCCCAACGGCCCGATCGTGCCGGAACTCAAGGAAATGTTCCCGGACGCGCCGTACATCCCGCGTCCAGGCCAGATCAACGCTTGGGACAACGAAGATTTCGTCAAGGCAATCAAGGCCACCGGCCGCAAGCAACTGATCATCGCCGGCGTGGTCACCGACGTCTGCGTGGCGTTCCCGACCTTGTCGGCGCTGGCTGAAGGTTTTGACGTGTTCGTCGTCACCGACGCTTCGGGTACCTTCAACGAAACCGTGCAACAAGCCGCCTGGGTGCGCATGACCGCTGCTGGCGCGCAGATGATGAACTGGTTCTCGGTGGCCTGTGAGCTGCACCGCGACTGGCGCAACGACATC
Source organism: Pseudomonas sp. SWRI179 (assembly GCF_014268705.1). Classification (NCBI taxonomy): domain Bacteria; kingdom Pseudomonadati; phylum Pseudomonadota; class Gammaproteobacteria; order Pseudomonadales; family Pseudomonadaceae; genus Pseudomonas; species Pseudomonas sp. SWRI179. Next base: position 17,432 of record NZ_JABWRA010000037.1, read on the forward strand.
GAAGGCCTGGGCAACCTGCTGTCCCAGCGCATTCCGAACTACCGCAACCTGATGAACAGCTACTCGGCGCTGACGGCCAAGTAAGCGGTTCATGTTGTATGACGCCCGCCTTGTGCGGGCGTTTTTGTGCAGGGCATTAAACCCTTGCAAACCGAACCACCGCTATCGCGAGCAAGCTTTGCTCCCACATGGGATCGGGAAAAACCTGTGGAAGCAGCTTGACCAGATCAGCTTTGCTCCCACATGGGATCGGGAAAAACCTGTGGAAGCAGCTTGACCAGATCAGCCTTGCTTCCACATGGGATCGAGGGAAAGCCTGTGGGAGCAAAGCTTGCTCGCGATGGCGATGGTACATTCGACACCTTTCCAACCTGCATTACACCACCCACAATGCCCAACTCATCTCCCTGACTGTCCACTCCAGGAATGACAATGAACCCCTTCGAAGAAATGCGCATCTTTGCCCAGGTCATGGAGTCAGGCAGTTTCACCGCCGCCGCGGACAAGCTCGGGCTGTCCAAGCAGTTCGTCAGCCGCAAGCTCATGGCACTGGAGCAGCGCCTGGGCGTGCGCCTGCTCAATCGCTCGACCCGCCGGCTGGACGTCACCCCGTTGGGCCAGCGTTACTACGAAGCGGCACTGCGCCTGCTCAATGACGTCGAACAAGTGGAGCAGGGCATCAGCGGCCAGACCAGCGAGCCCCGCGGCACGATTCGCCTCAGCGCACCGCTGTCCTTCGCTGTGGCGCACCTGGGCAGCCTGTTGCCGCTGTTTCTGCAACGCTATCCGGGCGTCAGCGTCGAGGTGGACCTGAGCGACCGTTCGGTGGATCTGCTGGGGGAGGGCTATGACCTGGCGCTGCGCATCGGCGTGCTGGAGGATTCGACCCTGATTGCCCGGCGTATCGCGACCATCGAGCGGGTGTATTGCGCCAGCCCCACCTACCTGGCGCAAAAAGGCACACCCGCGCGGCCTGAAGACCTGCGCAGCCATGACTGCCTGCCCTATGGTCACAGTCGTCAGGTGCAGTGGCGTTTCGCGGGGGCGGGCAAACCGTTGACGCTGGAGGTCACGGGGCGCATGCGCGCCAATAATGGTGATTTGCTCAGGGACGCGGCCATTGCCGGCATGGGCATCACCTATCTGCCCGCTTTCATCCTCGGCGATGCCTTGAAGGATGGTCGGCTGATCAAGGTCCTGGAAGGCTTCGAGACCGAACCGTTGGCGCTATCGGCGGTGTATCCCCAGCATCGGCAAAGTGCACGCCCAGTGCAGGCGTTGGTGGAATTCTTACGCGAACAAATGCAGTAAAGGGGCGCAACGCATTCAGCCGCCACATGACGGCTGAAGCATCTGGCGCTTTGATCAGGCGGCGAGGTTGGCGCTGCTCAGTTCTTTTTTGTACTGCGCTTTCATGGTTTCCATTTCCGCGCCCAAGGCGTCGAGCTTGGCCTTACCCAGCAGTTTTTTCGCGTGGGGGAACATTTCCTTTTCTTCTTCTTCGATGTGGTGCTCAAGCAGTTCCTTGACCACTTTCACCCGACCGGCGAATTCCGGCTGGGTTGGATCGGTGGTTTTCAGGTCCGGCAGCACCAGCGAGTCGACGGTGCGGTGTTCTTCCTTGGCCTCGTAATACATTTCAGCCTCGTCCTTGCCACCGGCTTGCTTGAACGCCGGATAAAGAATTTCTTCTTCCAGGCGGGTGTGGATGGAAATTTCCATTTCCAGTTTCGCCAACAGGTCGGTGCGTTTTTTCACGGCGCGCTCGGTCGACTCGCTCAGTTGAGTCAAGATGGCTTTGACGCGCTCATGGTCGGCTTTCAACAGATCGATGGCATTCATGGGGAGCTCCTCGGCAATTCACGGATGCGGGCAGGCTTCGAGCGCCGACGCCGCGTAAGAGCTGAATTGCATGAGCTGTGCCAGCCGAGACGGGTTTTAAAACGCTTTAAAAACAATGGGTTGAGGTGTTCTTGATTTTCAGCGTCGTGCAAGCTGCATGAGCCGGGGAAAAAACGCGTTGCAGTTTGCGCTGATGGCTAGCCACGGCGCGTTCGAATCGACATGCATCTCAGCCGATCACCAAATGGAAAGGCCACTGCGCTTTGGCAGTCAGGCTGGTCGAGCCGAAGTTATCGATCCTCACGTGTGTGCCAAAGGCGCAGCAGGTAAAGGGTGGAACTGACTATTTCATAGCGTATTTCGTAGTGGCCGACCTGAATCCTGCGCACATCTCGAGGTTCGAATTCTTCCAGGCGTTCACCCATGCGCGGGTTGGTCAGCAGAACGGTTGGCGCGGCCGTGAGTTGTTGCACGGTTCGCGCGGCGGCGGGTTGATTAACCGCCGCCAGAAACTCGTAAAGTCGAGCAATGTCGGAAAGCGCCTTGCTGGTCCACTTCAATTCCATCAGCGCGGTACCGGTAGCGGCGTGTCGGTGCTGAGACTATCGGCCCAAGCCTGGACAGCCTGGTGGTCAATCACTCGGCCAGCGTCAACATCGGCCAAGGCCTCGTGGGTCAGGCGGCTTCGCTCCTCCTCCTGGTCGATCCAGGCAGATAGCGCTTGTTTGACGATCCAGTTCCTGGAACGCTCAAGACGCTCAGCCATCAGGTCGACTTTTTCGGCCAGGTGCACGGGGACGTGAGCGGTGACCGAGCGGGTTTTGGCGGTGGTTGTCATGATGGAGTTCTCCTTTGGCAAATCGCAATGCGAGCCAGTCTTCTGGAACAGTCGCTTCTGGAAGGTGATTATAGGTGATTGGCTCTGGTTTGCTGTGGGGCAAAAATAAATCATATTAAATAAGACTTCATCGATAACTGTCTGAGCCAGACCGAGCCACGGCTGACCGCCTGTCAGACCAGCCTGGATCAGGGGGCGGCAACTTCGCCGCTTTGAAATTGACTTGTCTGGCCACCCACAGCACTATCTGCCCATGACTTACGTACGCCGAATGAACATGATGTATTCCTCCATGACCGCTTCTGGCGGGCCATGAGGTCATGCGTGCATAGCATTTGACGTGTTACCCCAAGCCCCGCCAGAGATGGACGGGGCTTTTTAGTTCTCCGTCCAGACATGGCTGACGGAGAGTGAAATGTTCGAGATTAGACGAGCCAGCCACAGCGATTCCCAGACAGCATTCGACATTCGCCTGTTAGCGATCCGGCACCAATGCATCGGCGCCTACAGCGAGACGCAGCTATTGGCCTGGACGGCCGGTGCGGCCGATGATGGCTATTACACACTGATGGAGAAGCACTTCTATCTGGGCTGTATGGATGGAGAGCCGGTGGCGACAGGCATGCTTGACTTGGAGAACAGCGAAATCGGCGCGATCTTTGTGCATCCTGGCTTTATGCAGCAGGGTATCGGCGGGAGAATCCTGAAGCACCTTGAATGCCTGGCGCGAGAGTTGGGTCTGAAAGAAGTCAAGCTTGATGCGACATTGAATGCGGCTGACTTTTACCGACGCTGCGGTTTCGTGGGGGAGGAGCCTGCAATTTACCATTCCCCTTCGGGGCTTCAACTGGCATGTATTCCTATGGTGAAGCGGTTTTTATAGTGCAGGTTGATTTGATTGCTCAGGAACGGGAGCAAGGAAAAGGCAGTGATCACGGCTTCTGAAAACCATCATCGCCCAAACGCAGAAACGGCACCCAAAGGTGCCGTTTCTGTTTTCTACGATCTACCGCTACACGATCAACCCGTCAGCCCAGCCTGCTGAACCAACGTCAGCAACGGCTGCGGGTACACGCCGAGGAAGAACGCCAACACGGCGATGGCCAGCAGCATCACGCCGCCTGCCTTCTGTTCCCAGTGCAACTCGGCGTCGTGGCGACGCAGGTTCGGTTCCATCAGGTACAGGGTGACCATGACGCGCAGGTAGTAGAACACGCCGATGGCACTGCCCAGCACCAGGGAGCCGACCAGCCACCATTGGTGGGCCTCGACGCCGGTGGCGATGATGTAGAACTTGCCGATGAAGCCGGCGGTCAGCGGAATGCCGGCCAGGGACAGCATCATCACGGTCAGCACGGCGGTCAGGTACGGACGGCGCCAGAACAGGCCGCGGTATTCGTACAGGGCGTCGGCGTCGCGGCCGTTGTACGGCGAGGACATCAGGGTGATCACGCCGAAGGCGCCGAGGCTGGTGATCACGTAGGTGACCAGGTACACGCCGATGGCTTCCACGGCCAGGCCCTTGCTGGCGATCAGGGCGATCAGCAGGTAGCCGAAGTGGGCGATGGACGAGTAACCCAGCAGGCGCTTGAGGTTGCTCTGGGTCAGTGCCAGCAGGTTACCGAACAGGATCGACGCGATGGCGATGATGGTCAGCACGTTGCTCAGCACGCCGCTGCTGGCCACTGGCGAGATCTGGAACAACCGCACCATCACTGCGAACACCGCCACTTTCGACGCAGTGGCAAGGAACGCCGCCACGGGCGCCGGGGCGCCTTCGTAGACGTCCGGGGTCCAGAGGTGGAACGGAACCAGCGACAGCTTGAACGCCAGGCCGATCAGCATCATGCCCAGGCCCAATTGTGCTATCGGGCTAGGCAGGCCGGTGGCGGCCAGGGCCTGGCCGATGCCGACGAAGCTCAGGGTGCCGGCTTCGGCGTAGAGCAGGGCCATGCCGAACAACAGGAACGCGGAACCGGCCGCCGACAGCACCATGTACTTGATGCCGGCTTCCAGGGAGCGCTTGTTGAAGAAGGCGTAGGCCACCAGGCCGTAGACCGGCACCGACAGCAGTTCCAGGCCGATGAACAGGCTGGCCAGGTGCTGTGCGCTGACCAGGACCAGCCCACCGGCGGCGGCCATCAGGATCAGCAGGTACAGTTCTTCGCGGTTGCCCGGGTAACCCGAACCGCCATCGCCGAGGTAGGCGTGGGCGAGAGTGACGCAGGCCAGGGTGGCGACCAGGATCAACGCCATGTAGAGGCAGGCGAAGCTGTCGATCTGGATCAGCGGCGTGACCGCCAGTGGCGCGACTTTCAAGGCCGGCAAGATCGACAGCAAGGCCAGGTTCAGCCCCGCCACCGACAGCAGGAAGGTCTGTGAGTGATTGCGCCGCCAGGCGATCGCCAGCATCACCACGATGATCGTGGCGCTGGTGATCAACAGCGGCGCAAGCGCGATAAAGTGTTGAATCGTGAATTCCATAGCGCTCTTACCGGGCCGAAGCGAGTTGAGAGAAGGCGGTGCCGAGCCACTGCTGCACGCCATGCATCGTGGCGGCAGAGGTGTCGAGGAACGGTTGCGGGTAGACGCCGAGGTAAACCAGCAGCACCGCAAGGCCGAGCACCATGATCAGTTCGCGACCGTCCATGCCACGCAACACTTCATCCGACTTGGCCGGACCGAAGTAGGCGCGGTGGATCATGATCAGCGAGTAGACCGAACCGAACACCAGGCCGGACGTGGCAATCGCCGTGATCCATGGCGCGCTGACGAACGAGCCGATCAGGATCAGGAACTCGCCGACGAAGTTGCCGGTACCCGGCAGGCCCAGGGAAGCGGCCGCGAAGAACAGGCTGATGGCTGGCAGGTAGGCGATGCGCGACCAGATGCCGCCCATCTCACGCATGTCCCGGGTGTGCAGGCGCTCGTACAACTGACCGCTGAGGATAAACAGTGCGGCGGCCGACAGGCCGTGGGCGAGCATCTGGATCACCGCGCCTTGCAGGGCCAGCTGGCTGCCGGAGTAGATCCCGATCAGCACGAAGCCCATGTGCGAAACGCTGGAGAAGGCGATCAAGCGCTTGATGTCGGTCTGGGCGAACGCCAGGAACGCACCGTAGAAAATCCCGATCAGGCCCAGGGTCATGGCAATCGGCGCGAACTCGGCCGAGGCATTGGGGAACAGCGGCAGGGCGAAGCGCAACAGGCCGTAGGCCGCCGTCTTCAGCAGGATACCCGCCAGGTCCACGGAACCGGCGGTCGGCGCCTGGGCGTGGGCGTCCGGCAGCCAGGAGTGGAACGGCACCACCGGCAGCTTCACCGCAAAGGCGATGAAGAAACCGAGCATCAGCACGTACTCGGTGGTCTTGGACATCTGCACTTTCAACAGGTCGGCGTAGTTGAAGGTAATCACGCCAGTGTTGTTGAAGTTCACCAGGACCAGGCCAAGGATCGCCACCAACATGATCAGGCCGGAAGCCTGGGTGAAGATGAAGAACTTGGTCGCCGCGTAGATCCGGGTTTTCTTTCCGTCCGAAGAACTGTGACCCCAGAGCGCGATGAGGAAGTACATCGGCACCAGCATCATTTCCCAGAAGAAGAAGAACATGAACAGGTCCAGCGCCAGGAACACGCCGACGACGCCGCCCAGGATCCACATCAGGTTCAGGTGGAAGAAACCGACGTGACGCTGGATCTCTTTCCAAGAGCAGAGCACCGAGAGGATACCCAGCAGGCCGGTCAGCAGGATCATCAGCAGCGACAGGCCGTCGAGGGCCAGGTGCACGCTGATGCCGAAGCGCGCGATCCAGGCGTGCTTGAACTCAAGCGCCCAGGTCGGATCGGCGCCAGGGGCCGGTGCAAATGAATAGTCGCCGGTCGCCCACAGCCAGAGGCCGAGCGCGAGTTCCAGGGACATGGTCAGCAGCGCAATCCAGCGCGGGAGCGTGGAGCTGGAGCGCTCCGCGATCCAGCACAGCAGGCCGCCGATGAAGGGGATCAGGATTAGCCAGGGCAGAATCATGACGGGCTCGTTTCCTTTCGCAAGTTCGCAAGGTTCATATCAGACCGCTACCAGCACGATGGCGCCGATAACCAGCACGGCGCCAGCCGCCATGGAAGCCGCATACCAACGCAGTTGACCGGTCTCGGTACGGCTCAGGGCAGTGTGGCCGCCCTTGGCCATGCGCGGGATCAGGCCAATGGTCTGGTCGAGCGGGTCTTTGCGCAGAATGTGGCTGATCGCAAGGTATGGCTTGACGAACAGTTTGTCGTAGATCCAGTCGAAGCCCCAGGCGGCGAACCACCAGGCCGAGAGGAAACGCCCGATGCCGCTGTTGGCGATTGCCGTGACGAAACGGCGCTTGCCGAGGAACAGCAGGGCAGCCAGCAGGATCCCCGCCAGGGCGATGGCGCCCGAGGCGATTTCCAGGCTGTGCTTGGCTTCGCCGCCGGCATGGCCGACGCTTTGCGGCAGCACATCGGCCAGCGGTGGGGTGATCATGGCGCCGACGAAGGTCGACAGCACGATCAGCACCGACAGCGGCAGCCAATGGGCAATGCCGTGGCCTGCATGGGCTTCGGTCTTGGCTTCACCGTGGAACGCGATGAAGATCAGGCGGAAGGTGTACAGCGAGGTCATGAACGCACCCACCAGGCCGGCATAGAGCAGTGCCTGGTTACCGCTGGCGAACGCTTCCCAGAGGATCTCGTCCTTGGAGTAGAAACCGGCGGTGACCAGTGGCAGGGCCGCCAGGGCCGCACCGCCAACGATGAAGCTGGCGTAGGCCAACGGCAGTTTCTTCCACAGGCCGCCCATCTTGAAGATGTTCTGCTCGTGGTGGCAGGCCACGATCACCGCACCGGAGGCAAGGAACAGCAGCGCCTTGAAGAAGGCATGGGTCATCAGGTGGAAGATCGCGCCTTCCCAGGCACCGACGCCCAGGGCCAGGAACATGTAGCCGATCTGGCTCATGGTCGAGTAGGCGAGGATGCGCTTGATGTCGGTCTGCACCAGGGCGGCAAAACCGGCCAGCACCAGGGTCACACCGCCGACGATGCCGACCAGGTGCAGGATGTCCGGCGCCAGGGCGAACAGGCCGTGGGTACGGGCGATCAGGTAGACACCGGCGGTCACCATGGTCGCGGCGTGGATCAGTGCCGAGACCGGGGTAGGGCCGGCCATCGCGTCCGCCAACCAGGTTTGCAGCGGCAGTTGCGCGGATTTACCGACAGCGCCGCCCAGCAGCATCAGGGTCGCCAGGACGATCCAGAAGTCACCGACCTTGAAGTGCTCGGGCGCCTTGACCAGCAGTTCCTGGATGTTCAGCGTACCCAGTTGCTGGAACAGGATGAACAGGCCGATGGCCATGAACACGTCGCCGATGCGGGTGACGATGAACGCCTTGAGCGCGGCGTTACCGTTGTTGCGGTTGCTGTAGTAGAAACCGATCAACAGGTACGAGCACAAGCCCACGCCTTCCCAGCCGAAGTACAGGAACAACAGGTTATCGCCGAGCACCAGGAACAGCATGCTGGCGATGAACAGGTTGGTGTAGGCGAAGAAGCGCGAGTAACCGGCTTCACCGCGCATGTACCAGGAAGCGAACAGGTGGATCAGGAAACCCACGCCGACCACCACGCCGAGCATGGTCACCGACAGGCCGTCCAGGTACAGGGCGAAGTTCGGCGTGAAGCCCTCCACCGCCATCCACTGCCACAGCACCTGCACGTAACGGCCACCTTCCGGTGGGGCGACGTTGAATTGCCAGATCACGTAGGCCGTGACGATGGCGGACAGGCCGATGGAGCCCACGCCTACCAGCGCCGACAGGTTTTCCGACCAGCGTCCACGGGAGAACGACAGCAGCAGGAAACCGACAAGGGGAAATATGAAAGTCAGGAAGAGAAGGTTCATCCGCGCATCTCGCTGGCAGCGTCAATATCGAGAGTGTGGAAGCGGCGATACAGCTGCAACAGGATCGCCAGGCCGATACTGGCCTCGGCGGCTGCCAGGCTGATCACCAGGATGAACATGATCTGTCCATCCGGTTGCGCCCAGCGAGCGCCCGCGACGATGAAGGCCAGGGCGGAGGCATTCATCATGACCTCCAGGCTCATCAGCACGAACAGGATGTTGCGGCGGACCATCAGGCCGACCAGACCGAGGCAGAACAGGATGCCGGCAACCGCCAGGCCATGTTCGAGAGGGATAGCAGGCATGTGATTACTCCTTCGCCTCGTTACGGCCCAAATGGAACGCCGTGACGGCTGCGGCAAGCAGCAGCATCGAGGCGAGTTCGACCACCAGCAGGTACGGGCCGAACAGGCTGATGCCCACGGCCTTGGCGTCTACGGTGGTGTGGCCGATGGCCTGGCCGCTCTGGTGAGCGAACAGCACATACAGCAATTCACCCAGCAACAGGGCGGACAGGATCACCGGTCCCGCCCAGATGCCGGGCTTGAGCCAGGCGCGTTCCTGCTGGACCGCGGCCGGGCCGAGGTTGAGCATCATCACCACGAACACGAACAGCACCATGATGGCGCCGGCGTAGGCGATCACTTCCAGGGCACCGGCGAACGGCGCGCCGAGGGCGAAGAAGGTCATGGCCACGGCGATCAGCGAAATGATCAGGTAGAGCAGGGCGTGCACGGGGTTGGTGTTGGTGACCACACGAAGCGTGGACACCACCGCGATACCCGATGCGAAATAGAAAGCGAATTCCATCTTTCTTCCTTAAGGCAGCAAGCTCTTCACGTTGATCGGTTCGGCTTCGTTCTGCGCGGCGCCTTTTGGCTTACCGGCAATGGCCATACCTGCAACACGATAGAAGTTGTAATCAGGGTTTTTACCGGGACCGGAAATCAGCAGATCTTCTTTCTCGTACACCAGGTCCTGACGTTTGAACTCGGCCATTTCGAAATCCGGCGTGAGCTGGATCGCGGTGGTCGGGCACGCTTCCTCGCAGAGGCCGCAGAAAATGCAGCGCGAGAAGTTGATGCGGAAGAAGTCCGGGTACCAGCGACCGTCTTCGGTTTCAGCTTTCTGCAGCGAGATGCAACCCACCGGGCACGCCACGGCGCACAGGTTGCAGGCCACGCAGCGTTCTTCGCCGTCGGGGTCGCGGGTCAGGACGATGCGGCCACGGTAGCGGGGCGCCAGATAGACCGGCTCTTCCGGGTATTGCAGGGTGTCGCGTTTGCGAAAGCCATGGCCGAAGATCATGACCAGGCTTCGCAGTTGGGTACCGGTACCCTTAACGATGTCGCCAATATATTTGAACATGGGTCAAATCCTCACTGAACCGCGGCCGCAGGCGCGTTCATCAAAACGATCGCAGCGGTCACCAGCATGTTGATCAGGGTCAGCGGCAGGCAGAATTTCCAGCTGAAGTCCATCACCTGGTCGTAGCGTGGGCGCGGGATCGAGGCGCGCAGCAGGACGAACAGCATGATGAAGAACGCGGTCTTCAGGGCGAACCAGACGAAGGACAGTTGCGGCAGGATGCCGAACGGACCGTGCCAGCCACCGAAGAACAGCGTTACCAGCAGTGCCGAGATCAGGATGATGCCGATGTATTCACCGACGAAGAACATGCCCCACTTCATGCCGGCATATTCAATGTGGTAACCGTCGGCCAGTTCCTGCTCCGCTTCCGGCTGGTCGAAGGGGTGACGGTGAGTCACGGCCACGCCAGCGATGAAGAAGGTACAGAAACCGAAGAACTGCGGAATGATGAACCACAGGTTCTGGGCCTGGTACTCGACGATGTCGCGCATGTTGAACGAGCCGGCCTGGATCACGATGCCCATGAGCGCCAGGCCCATGAACACTTCGTAGGACACGGTCTGGGCCGAGGCCCGCAGGCTGCCCAGCAGGGCAAACTTGTTGTTGCTCGACCAACCGGCGAACAGCACCGCGTACACCGACAGGCCGGCCATGGCGAAGAAGAACAGCAGGCCGATGTTCAGGTCCGCCACGCCCCAGGTCGGGGTGATCGGGATGATCGCGAAGGCGATCAGCAAGGCGCTCATGGCCACGATCGGCGCCAGGGTGAAGATCACCTTGTCGGCAAACGGTGGTGTCCAGTCTTCCTTGAAGAACATCTTGATCATGTCGGCGGCGATCTGGAACATGCCGAACGGGCCGACGCGGTTCGGACCGTAGCGGTCCTGCCACCAGCCCAGCAGGCGACGTTCGACGAAGCTCAGCAACGCGCCGCAAACCACCACGGCCAGCAGGATCACGATGGCCTTGAGGACCGTCAGGATCACAGCGATCACTTCAGGGGTGAACCAGCTCATTGCGCTGCCTCCTGCAGACCGTCGACAGTCTTGCCGAAAATCGCCGGCGGAATACCCGCCAGGCCAGCCGGCAGGGCCACCAGGCCGGCGCCCAGTTCTTCATTGATGCGCAGCGGCAGACGCAGGGTCTGGCCGGCCACGTTCAGGCTCAGCAGGGCGCCGTCGTTGACGCCCAGGCGATCGGCTTCCGACTTGGCCAGCGACACGTAGGCGGCGGGGATGCGTTCCTGCACCGGTGCGGCTTTGGAAGAGTTCTCTTCGCTGCCGAACAAGTGATGGAACGGCACGACCTGCCAGGTGCCCGGTGCCGGGTTGAAGGCGCGTGGCACGCTGGCGAACCAGCCCAGGCCATCGCCCTGGCTTTCGATCAGGCGGGTGCCCGGGTCACCGGCACGCAGGTGACCACCGACTTCATCCTGGAACTTGTTCCAGGCTTGCGGCGAGTTCCAGCCCGGCGACCAGGCGAACGGCACTTGCGAGCGCGGTTCGGCGGAGCCCGAGTAACCTTCCATGGAGAACGAGAACGCGGTGTCCTTGTCCTGGGAAGTCCGGGGTTCGTGGACACTGATGTTGGCGCGCATCGCGGTGCGACCGGAGTAGCGCAGCGGTTCGCGGGCCAGCTTCAGGCCCTTGATGCGGAACGCGGCCGATGGCGCGGCATCGACGATGCGAGCCAGTTGCGGGCTGCTCGACGCGACGGCGGCGGTGACGTGGTCCAGTTGCGTCCAGTCGATCGGCTGGTCCAGCAGGGTGGCGCGCAGGGCATGCAGCCAGCGCCAGCCTTCGTGGACCAGGATGCTGGCGTCCAGGTAAGTCGGGTCGAACACCTGGAAGAAGCGCTGGGCGCGACCTTCCTGGCTGACCAGCGTACCGTCGCCTTCGGCGAAGCTCGCCGCCGGAAGCACCAGGTGGGCGCGGTCGGTGGTGGCGGTTTTCTGATGGTCGGCGACGATCACAACCTTGGCGGCGTTCAACGCGGCATCGACCTTGGCCTTGTCAGTGCGGGTGAACAGGTCGTTCTCCAGCACGACGATGGCGTCGGCGTTGCCGTCGATCACGGCTTGCAGGGCTGCATCGACGGATTCGCCACCGAGCATGGCCAGGCCGAGGCTGTTGGCTTCCGGCACGATCAGGCTGATGGAACCGTTCTTCTCGCGCAGCTTCAAGGCCTTGGCGATGTTGGCGGCGGCTTCGATCAGCGCCTTGGAACCCAGGGAGGTGCCAGCGATGATCAAGGGGCGCTTGGCCGCCAGCAGGGCGTCGGCGATGCGTTGGGCGAGGGCGGCCGCTTCGCTGTCCAGGCCGTCGACGGCCGGGGCGCTGGCGTCCAGGGCGTGGGCCACGGCGAAACCGATGCGGGCCAGGTCGTCCGGGGCGGCGTGGACGCATTCTTCGGCCACGTCGTCGAGCTTGGTTTCAGCGAGGCTGGCGATGAACAGCGGGTTCAGCGCGTCCTGGCCGATGTTCTTCACGGCGGCGTCGAGCCATGGCTGCACGCGCATGGCGTCGGCCATGGCCTCGGCCTTGCCCTTGACCGACTGGCGCAGGGCCAGGGCCATGCGGGCGGCGGTCTGGGTCAGGTCTTCGCCAAGGACGAACACCGCGTCGTGGTCTTCGATGTCGCGCATCGTCGGCACCGGCAGCGGGCTGTCCTTGAGCACTTGCAGCACCAGGCGGATGCGTTCCAGCTCGCCGGCTTCGATGCCGCTGTAGAAGTGCTCGGCGCCGACCAGCTCACGCAGGGCGTAGTTGCTTTCCAGGCTGGCGCGAGGCGAACCGATGCCGACAATGTTGCGACCGCGCAGCAGCTCGGCGGCCTTGTCCAGGGCCTCGTCCAGGCTCAGCGTGGCGCCGCCCGCCAGCAGAGGCTGGCGTGGGCGATCCTTGCGATTGACATAGCCGTAGCCGAAACGGCCACGGTCGCACAGGAAGTACTGGTTGACCGAGCCGTTGTAGCGGTTTTCGATGCGACGCAGTTCGCCGTAGCGTTCGCCCGGGGAAATGTTGCAACCGCTGGAGCAGCCATGGCAGATGCTCGGCGAGAACTGCATGTCCCACTTGCGGTTGTAGCGCTCGGAGTGGGTCTTGTCGGTGAACACACCGGTCGGGCAGACCTCGGTGAGGTTGCCGGAGAATTCGCTTTCCAGGGTGCCGTCTTCAACGCGACCGAAGTACACGTTGTCGTGGGCGCCGAACACGCCCAGGTCGGTGCCGCCGGCGTAGTCCTTGTAGAAACGCACGCAACGGTAGCAGGCGATGCAGCGGTTCATCTCGTGGGAGATGAACGGGCCCAGTTGCTGGTTCTGGTGGGTACGCTTGGTGAAGCGATAACGGCGCTCGTTGTGACCGGTCATCACGGTCATGTCTTGCAGGTGGCAGTGGCCGCCTTCCTCACAGACCGGGCAGTCGTGAGGGTGGTTGGTCATCAGCCATTCGACGACGCTGGCGCGAAACACTTTCGCTTCTTCGTCGTCGATGGAGATCCAGCTGCCGTCGGTGGCAGGGGTCATGCAGGACATGACGATCCGACCACGCTTGTCGTTTTCGTCGGTGTACTGCTTGACCGCGCACTGGCGACAAGCGCCAACGCTGCCAAGGGCGGGGTGCCAGCAGAAATAAGGGATGTCGAGGCCCAGCGACAGACATGCCTGTAACAGGTTGTCTGCGCCATCGACTTCGAGCTCTTTGCCGTCTACGTGGATAGTGGCCATGGTTCAAAGTTCTTCGTTGGCCCGGTGTCAGCGGGCGTGGCTAATGGAATCTTGTCGTTCGTCCGAATCCAAACAGCCTGGTAAAAGGCGTCATCGGACGAAAGGCGCAGGGCACGGACCCTGCGCCTTCTTAAGCGTCGTTACGCGCCGACCATGGTCGGCGTGACCACCTGATTGAGGTCGCCCGCGCGGGTTGGCGCGATGCCGGCCTCGAATTCAGGACGGAAGTATTTGATCGCGCTGCCCAACGGCTCCACGGCACCCGGTGCGTGAGCACAGAAGGTCTTGCCTGGGCCGAGGAAACCCACCAGACCCAGCAGGGTCTCGATGTCGCCGGGCTGGCCTTCGCCGTTCTCGATGGCCATCAGCAGCTTGACGCTCCAGGGCAGGCCGTCGCGGCAAGGGGTGCAGAAACCGCAGGATTCGCGCGCGAAGAACTGCTCCATGTTGCGCAGCAGCGAGACCATGTTGACGCTGTCGTCCACCGCCATGGCCAGGCCGGTGCCCATGCGGGTGCCGACCTTGGCGATGCCGCCGGCGTACATTTGCGCGTCCAGGTGTTCCGGCAACAGGAAGCCGGTACCGGCGCCGCCAGGCTGCCAGCACTTGAGCGTGTAGCCGTCGCGCATGCCGCCGGCGTAGTCCTCGAACAACTCGCGACCGGTGACGCCGAATGGCAATTCCCACAGGCCAGGGTTCTTGACCTTGCCGGAGAAGCCCATGAGCTTGGTGCCCATGTCTTCGCTGCCGTCGCGGGCCAGGGATTTGTACCAGTCCACGCCGTCGGCGATGATCGCCGGCACGTTGCACAGGGTCTCGACGTTGTTCACGCAGGTCGGCTTGCCCCACACGCCGACGGCGGCAGGGAAGGGCGGCTTGGAGCGTGGGTTGGCGCGGCGGCCTTCCAGGGAGTTGATCAGCGCGGTTTCTTCACCGCAAATGTAGCGCCCGGCACCGGTGTGGACGAACAACTCGAAGTCGAAGCCTGAGCCCAGGATGTTCTTGCCCAGCAGGCCGGCGGCCTTGGCTTCTTCCACGGCACGGTTCAGGTGCTTGGCGGCGGTGGTGTACTCGCCGCGCAGGAAGATGTAGCCACGGTAGGTCTTCAGCGCACGGGCGCTGATCAGCATGCCTTCGATCAGCAGATGGGGCAGTTGCTCCATCAGCATGCGGTCCTTCCAGGTGTTGGGTTCCATTTCATCCGCGTTGCACAGCAGGTAGCGGATGTTGATGGATTCGTCCTTGGGCATCAGGCCCCACTTCACCCCGGTGGGGAAGCCCGCGCCACCACGGCCCTTGAGGCCGGCGTCTTTCACGGTCTGGACGATGTCGTCGCCGGCCATGTCGGCGAACGCCTTGCGCGCGGCGGCGTAGCCGTTCTTGGCCTGGTATTCGTCCAGCCACACCGCTTCGCCGTCGTCACGCAGACGCCAGGTCAGGGGATGGGTTTCGGCCGAACGCTGGATGCGGTTGGCGGGCCCGAAGGAAGTCAGGGTCATACGTAGCCCTCCAGCAGTTTGGCGACGCCGTCAGGCTTGACGTCACCGAAGGTGTCGTCGTCGATCATCAACGCCGGTGCCTTGTCGCAGTTGCCCAGGCAGCACACCGGCAGCAGCGTGAAGCGGCCGTCGGCGGTGGTCTGGCCCAGGCCGATGCCCAGCTTGCTCTGGATCTCGCCGACCACCGATTCGTGGCCGCCGATGTAGCAGACCATGCTGTCGCAGACACGAATGATGTGACGGCCCACTGGCTGGCGGAAAATCTGGCTGTAGAAGGTGGCTACGCCCTCGACGTCGCTGGCCGGGATGCCGAGGATCTCGCCGATGGCGTAGAGCGCGCCATCAGGCACCCAGCCACGTTCCTTCTGGACGATCTTCAGGGCTTCGATCGACGCCGCGCGCGGGTCTTCGTAGTGATGCAGCTCGTGCTCGATGGCCGAGCGCTCGGTTTCGCTCAGGGCGAAACGGTCAGTCTGGATAAGCGTGCTGTTCATGCTTAGCGGTCCACGTCGGCCATAACGAAATCGATACTACCCAGGTACGCGATCAAGTCCGCGACCATGCTGCCTTTGATCACCGAAGGGATCTGCTGCAGGTGCGGGTAGCTTGGGGTACGAATCCGGGTGCGGTAGCTCATGGTGCCGCCATCGCTCGTCAGGTAATAACTGTTGATGCCCTTGGTCGCTTCGATCATCTGGAAGGATTCGTTGGCCGGCATGACCGGGCCCCACGAAACCTGCAGGAAGTGCGTGATCAGGGTCTCGATGTGCTGCAGCGTGCGCTCCTTGGGCGGCGGCGTGGTCAGCGGGTGATCCGCCTTGTACGGGCCTTCCGGCATGTTGCGCAGGCACTGGTCGATGATCTTGATGCTCTGGCGCATTTCCTCGACGCGGACCATGCAGCGGTCGTAGGCGTCACCGTTGGCCGCCAGCGGAACTTCGAACTCGAAGTTCTCGTAGCCGGAATACGGACGCGCCTTGCGCAGGTCGAAGTCGCAACCGGTGGAACGCAGGCCAGCACCGGTGACGCCCCATTCCAGGGCCTCCTTGGTGTTGTAGGCGGCGACGCCGATGGTACGACCCTTGAGGATGCTGTTCTGCAGGGCTGCCTTGGTGTATTCGTCCAGGCGCTTGGGCATCCACTCGACGAAGTCCTTGACCAGTTTCTCCCAGCCGCGGGGCAGGTCGTGGGCCACGCCACCGATGCGGTACCAGGCCGGGTGCAGGCGGAAACCGGTGATGGCTTCGATCACCGTGTACGCGCGCTGGCGGTCGGTGAAGGTGAAGAACACCGGGGTCATCGCGCCGACGTCCTGGATATAGGTGCCCAGGAACAGCAGGTGGCTGGTGATGCGGAAGAACTCGGCCATCATGATGCGGATGACATCGACCCGGTCCGGCACCTTGATCCCGGCGAGTTTCTCGACCGAGAGCACGTACGGCAGGTTGTTCATCACGCCGCCGAGGTAGTCGATGCGGTCGGTGTACGGAATGTAGCTGTGCCAGGACTGGCGCTCGGCCATTTTCTCGGCGCCACGGTGGTGGTAGCCGATGTCAGGCACGCAGTCGACGATCTCTTCGCCGTCCAGCTGCAGGATGATGCGGAAGGCACCGTGGGCCGAAGGGTGGTTCGGGCCCAGGTTGAGGAACATGTAGTCCTCGTTGGCGCCCGAACGCTTCATGCCCCAGTCTTCAGGCTTGAAGCGCGCGGCTTCTTCCTCGAGCTGTTGCTTGGCCAGGGACAGGCTGAACGGGTCGAACTCGGTGGCACGGGCCGGGAAGTCCTTGCGCAGCGGGTGACCTTCCCAGGTCGGCGGCATCATGATGCGGGTCAGGTGCGGGTGGCCGGGGAAATCGATCCCGTACATGTCCCACACTTCACGCTCGTACCAGTTGGCGTTCGGCCAGATGCCGGTCACGGTCGGCACGCTGAGGTCGCTCTCGGACAAGGCGACCTTGATCATTACGTCACTATTACGCTCGATCGACATCAAGTGATAGAACACGGTGAAGTCGACGCCGTCGGGCAGCCCTTGACGCTTGGTGCGCAGGCGCTCGTCCACGCCGTGCAGGTCATAGAGCATGACGTACGGCTTGGGCAGGTTGCGCAGGAAGGTCAGGACTTCGACGAGCTTGGCACGGGCAACCCAAAGCACCGGCATGCCGGTGCGGGTCGGCTGGGCGGTGAACGCCTCGGGGCCAAAACGGTTGTTCAGTTCGACGACCACATCCTGGTCGTCTGCCTTGTAAGGCGGGATGTACAGAGCACTGCCTGTAGTCATGGTTATTTATCGCTTTCGGTCAACGTAAAGAATGAAGCCAGGTTCTCGTTTCTTGTACAGAGCAGAGCTGGATCAGACTTCGTCGGGGCTGCGCAGGTTGGTGACTGCGATACGCTGTTCGCGGCGCTGTTCCTTTTGCGACGGCATCTCGGCGCGATAGACGCCTTGATCGCCTACGACCCAGGACAGTGGGCGACGCTCCTGGCCAATCGACTCCTGCAACAGCATCAAGCCTTGCAGGAACGCTTCAGGGCGAGGTGGGCAGCCAGGCACGTAGACGTCCACGGGCAGGAATTTGTCCACGCCTTGAACGACGGAATAGATGTCGTACATGCCACCGGAGTTGGCGCACGAACCCATGGAGATGACCCACTTGGGTTCGAGCATTTGCTCGTAGAGACGCTGGATGATCGGCGCCATCTTGATGAAGCAGGTACCGGCGATAACCATGAAATCCGCCTGGCGCGGCGATGCCCGGATCACCTCGGCGCCAAAGCGCGCGATGTCGTGGGGCGCCGTGAAGGCGGTGGTCATTTCCACGTAGCAGCACGAAAGGCCGAAGTTGTACGGCCACAGGGAGTTCTTGCGACCCCAGTTGACCGTGCTGTTCAGCACGTCTTCGAGCTTGCCCATGAAGATGTTCTTGTGGACTTGATCTTCTAACGGATCGGCGACGGTTTCCCGCTTGCCAATCGGATACTGCTCGTTAGGAGCATCGGGGTCGATCCTGGTGAGATTGTATTGCATTGCCAAAGCCTCATTGTTTCAGCTTCGCTTGCCGCTTGCGCCGAGCTTCCGGAGCCCAATCAAGTGCCCCCACCCGGTAAAGGTAGACAAGACCTGCCAACAGAATTGCTATGAAAACGAGAGCTTCGACGAATCCGGTCCAGCCGCTTTCGCGGACGGACACAGACCATGCAAAGAGAAAGAGGGCTTCGATATCGAAGATCACGAACAGCATCGCGACCAGATAGAATTTGGCTGAGAGCCGCAAGCGGGCGCCACCGGTAGGTAGCATGCCGGACTCGAACGGTTCATTTTTGCTGCGGCCCCAGGCTTTTGACCCAAGCAGGCTCGACACGCCGAGCATGAAAGCACACAGGCCAACAACGCCCAGAAGGAAAATGGCAAAGCCCCAGTTGTGGGCCATGAGTCCTGTCGCTTCGGACATGCTGGAAATCCTTAACAGAGAGCAAAGGTCTCTGAGCTTGAATGAAATAACGCAGTGACGATATGTCGCAGCAATCAATCGCGGTGATTTTATGGCTAAACACCGGGCAAGTAAAATTCCTATAGCGAAATTATTTATTGGAATAAGGACATAGCGCGCCTCCATGACCCCGCAGCCCCGGCGGGGCGGGCATTGACCCGTTATTCAACAATTATATTTCGTGCAGGTTGTAACAAGGAAAGCCTCAGCTAAATGATAATTATTATTGTTTGGCGTGGCTTTTGATCAATGCTGCGCCGCAGTGGCTGAGAACTTTTCTTACATGCTCGTTAACTGCAGTTGTCAGCGCCGGCCGTTTTACTCTTTTTCAGACTGCCTGATACTGCGTTCGATCAATTTTTTTGTCTTTCCTGTAGGAACGCTTCCTTAAGGCTTGTCTGAATCTTGTGGCGAGGGAGCTTGCTCCCGCTTGAGCGCGAAGCGCTCACAAAAAGGCTGCTGCGCAGCCAGCGAGAGCAAGCTCCCTCGCCACGGAATCATTTCATGCGACTACATTGCTGCCAAAGCATAGGCAAAAAAAAGCCCCGAACCAGTCGGGGCGTCAGATCGTCGGCTTTGCGGTTAGCTTTTATTCGGTCCGCAAGGGCCGTTTAGCTCATGGATCAGTGGAACTGTTCTTCTTCGGTGGAGCCGGTCAGTGCGGTCACCGACGAAGTGCCGCCCTGGATCACGGTGGTCATGTCGTCGAAGTAGCCGGTGCCCACTTCCTGCTGGTGAGCCACGAAGGTGTAGCCCTTGGCGGCGTCAGCGAACTCCTGTTCTTGCAGCTTCACGTAGGCAGTCATGTCGTTGCGGGCGTAGTCGTGCGCCAGGTTGAACATGCTGTGCCACATGTTGTGAATGCCGGCCAGGGTGATGAACTGGTGCTTGTAGCCCATGGCGGACAGTTCGCGCTGGAACTTGGCGATGGTCGCGTCGTCCAGGTTTTTCTTCCAGTTGAAGGAAGGCGAGCAGTTGTACGACAGCAGTTGGTCCGGGTATTCCTTCTTGATCGCTTCGGCGAAGCGACGGGCTTCGTCCAGGTCCGGCTTGGCGGTTTCGCACCAGATCAGGTCGGCGTACGGCGCGTAGGCCAGGCCGCGGGCGATGGCTTGGTCGAGACCAGCGCGCACCTTATAGAAACCTTCCTGGGTACGGGTGCCGGTGACGAACGGCTGGTCGTACGGGTCGCAGTCCGAGGTCAGCAGGTCGGCGGCGTTGGCGTCGGTACGGGCCAGGATGATGGTCGGTACACCGGCTACGTCGGCGGCCAGGCGAGCAGCGGTCAGCTTCTGCACGGCTTCCTGGGTCGGCACCAGGACCTTGCCGCCCATGTGGCCGCATTTCTTCACCGAAGCCAGTTGGTCTTCGAAGTGAACGCCAGCGGCGCCTGCCTCAATCATGCTCTTCATCAGCTCGTAGGCGTTCAGGACACCGCCGAAACCGGCTTCGGCGTCAGCCACGATCGGTGCGAAGTAGTCGATGTAGCCTTCGTCGCCGGGGTTCTTGCCGGCTTTCCACTGGATCTGGTCGGCGCGACGGAACGAGTTGTTGATGCGCTTGACCACGGTTGGAACCGAGTCCACCGGGTACAGCGACTGGTCGGGGTACATCGACTCGGCGGAGTTGTTGTCCGCGGCCACTTGCCAGCCCGACAGGTAGATCGCCTGGATGCCGGCCTTGACTTGCTGTACAGCCTGGCCGCCGGTCAGGGCGCCCATGCAGTTGACGAAATCTTTCTCGGGACGGAAGGCTGGCTTGGCGCCCTGGGTGACCAGGTTCCAGAGCTTCTCGGCGCCCATCTTCGCAAAGGTGTGCTCAGGTTGAACCGAGCCACGCAGACGGACGACGTCAGCAGCGGAATAATTGCGCTTCACGCCTTTCCAGCGCGGGTTTTCAGCCCAGTCTTTTTCAAGGGCTGCAATTTGCTGTTCGCGTGTCAGTGCCATGGAGATAAACCTCGTCGCATAGGTCTTGGTGGAAAATTCCGGCTCCTGCCGACCAGGGGGCTGGCGTACAAGTCGGTTCAGGCGGGGTGGCGACGGGATGAACGATGGGCTCGAGGGGAAAGTGAGCAGGTAGGGGCGAACTGCGGGCGCATTCGGGCGTCGTGGGCCTTTCATACGAACTCAGAGTGATGCCGGGTTACCTAGTTACGCTTCCGTCCCTCGGGACAACTTCGTTCCAGTCGCAACCTCGTCAAACACACCTTGTGGGCGGTACAGACACGAATCGGCTCGCAGGGTAGTTGCAAGCGTCGACCCGAAGGCCCTTGCCAGGGCCCCTGATTAGCGGGAGCGAGGCCATCATGCCTTCGGTTTTTTGCCTCGTCAAACGTTTTGTAGTGCTTTTTTTATGGCACTACATCTTTGGTCTAATACGACTCATCAGTCAGTTTTTGGTGCTTCAGTTCAGGGTATCGACCTTGACCCGCAAAATCATGTCGTCGCGTCCCTGGGTCGAGTAGCTGCGGGTCAGGCCCTGTTTATCGGCCTGAGTCTGGCGATTCACGCCGGCCAGGGTGATCCATTCGCCCAGGCGTCCGCTGACCGTTGTGTCGGTACTCTGAACGTTCACTACATCGGGACGTTCCTGGCTCATGCGGTCACGGTTGGTACTGATGCTCAGGTGAACGGTTTCGCCGGTGACGCTGGCGGTGACATAGAAACCCTGGGTGACGTTACGGTATTCGGTCTGGCTTTGCAGGCGACCATAGTTGTCGGTCTGGCTGCTGGTGAACGGTACGCTCTGGCCGACCTGGATCAGCGCCGGCTGGCCTTCGCTGGCCTGCACCTGCTGCACGCCGCCGTCACGGCTGGCGGTGCTGCGGTTGATGATGCGGGTCTGGCTGGGCGCGGCGCCGTTGATGGAATAACCCTGGTCGCCCTGCAGGTTGTTTTCGTTGGTATCGACGGTGATCAGCAGGCGCTTGGGCGCGGTGTCCAGTTGGGCGAGGAATTGCCGGAGTTCTTCGATCTTGCCGGGCTCGGCATTGACGATCAGTTGGTTGCCGTAGGCACTGACCTGGCCGTCCTTGCCGATGAAATTCTGTGCCACCGGCAACAGGTCGGCGCTGGTGCGGTAGTTCAGTGGCACGATTTGCGTGTCGGCCATGGCTGACAGGCTGCCACCCAGTAGCAGGAGGGTCAGCAGGGTACGTAGAAGCATGTCCATTTCTCCGTGAGACAAAGGCCTGATATTGCCAGTTTGTCGGCCTCGGGTGGGGCAAGTTGAATGGTAGACGGCAAAACGCCCCGGCATCGGTGGATGGCGGGGCGTTTTGTGGTGTTGATGATGCTTTTGTGGCGAGGGAGCTTGCTCCCGCTGGGTCGCGCAGCGACCCCAAAAAAAGAGGGCCGCTGCGCAGCCCAGCGGGAGCAAGCTCCCTCGCCACAGGGTAGTGTGTTGCTGCTTCTGGCAGTGTCAGGCCGAGCGCCGCACCATGTCCACATGAGGAATGCCGGCCTCCAGGAACTCCTCGCTGACCACCGCAAACCCCAGCCGCTCATAGAACGGCGTGGCGTGCACCTGGGCGCTGAGCATCTGTTGGTGGAGCCCACGCTTCTCGGCTTCGGCGATCACGGCGTGCATCAGCGCATCGCCCACCTTCAGGCCGCGCCAGTCCTTGAGGACCGAGACCCGGCCGATATGGCCATCGGTCAGCAGGCGCGCGGTGCCGATGGGGAAGTCGCCTTCGAAGGCCAGGAAATGTACAGCGTCCTGATCATCCGAATCCCATTCCAGTTCGGGTGGTACGGATTGTTCGGCAATGAACACGGTCTCACGAATGCGCCGGATCTCGGCGTTATCCTTTTGCCAGTCTGCGACACGAACGTGAATTTTATTCATCGGCAAACCCCAGGCTGCCTTGCTTGACCAGCTCGCAGACCAGGCCGCGACCGTCTTCGTCGGCCAACCATGGGCCGAGGTTTTCGATGTGCAGGGCGTCGGCGGCGCAGATCATTTTCAGCAATTCACGCAGCTTGCCCGGCAGGTAGCGGCTCTGGCCGCTGGCGAACAGCAACAGGTCATCGTCGACTTCCGACCAGGCCAGGCGTGCGCTCGGGTTGCGGATGATCACGGCGCCTTGTTCCAGGCTGGCCAGCAGGTCGTCTTCTTCCAGTTCCGGGCCCACCACCAGCTCCGGGTAGCGTGGCTCGGTCATGAACTGGCCGAACCAGGTCAGCAGCAGGCGCTCGTCGCTCATGTGCTCGGCCAGCAGGCCCTTGAGGCGGTCCAGGGCGTCGTGCTGGATCTGGTGCGGGTCGGCCACCGGGCGCGCGTCGGCGTCGGTGTAGCGCTCTTCGTCCGGCAGGAACTGGCTCAAGAAGTCGGTGAAGTGAGTCAGTACTTCAGCGGCGCTCGGCGCACGGAAACCCACCGAGTAGGTCATGCAGTCGTCCACGGCCACGCCGCAGTGGGCCAGGCGCGGCGGCAGGTAGAGCATGTCGCCGGGTTCCAGGACCCACTCGTCAGTGGCTTCGAAGTCGGCGAGGATGCGCAGGTCGGCGTGTTGCAGCAGTGGACTTTCGGAATCGCACATCTGGCCGATTTTCCAGTTGCGCTGGCCATGGCCTTGCAACAGGAACACGTCATAGTTATCGAAATGCGGACCCACGCTGCCACCCGGGGCGGCAAAGCTGATCATCACGTCGTCGATGCGCCAGCTCGGCAGGAAGCGGAAGTTCTCCAGCAGTTCGCTGACTTCCGGTACGAACTGATCCACCGCCTGCACCAGCAGGGTCCACTCGCGCTCCGGCAGCTTGCTGAATTCGTCTTCGGCGAACGGGCCGCGACGCAACTCCCAGGGGCGCTCGCCGTGCTCGATCACCAGGCGCGATTCGACTTCTTCTTCCAGGGCCAGGCCGGCCAGCTCGTCGGCATCGATCGGGCTTTGGAAGTCAGGAATCGCCTGACGGATCAGCAGGGGTTTTTTCTGCCAGTAGTCGCGCAGGAACTCCCGTGCCGTGATGCCGCCCAGGAGTTGCAGAGGAATATCAGGATTCATGTGTAACCTATTGAAAAAATATACTTTTCAGACGCGAATAAAAACGCCCGGCGCGGCCGGGCGTCTCAAAGGTAAAGCGATGGATCAGATGCGCTTGGCTTGTGCCGCCGCGTTGCCGATGTAGCTGGCTGGCGTGAGCTTCTTCAGCTCGGCCTTGGCTTCGGCTGGCATGTCCAGGCCATCGATGAAAGTCTGCAGCGCTTCAGGGCTGATGCCCTTGCCACGGGTCAGTTCTTTCAGCTTTTCATACGGGTTTTCGATGTTGTAGCGACGCATCACGGTCTGGATCGGCTCGGCCAGGACTTCCCAGCAAGCGTCCAGGTCGGCGGCGATCTTCTGCTCGTTCAGTTCCAGCTTGCTGATGCCCTTGAGGCTGGCTTCATAGGCAATGACGCTATGGGCAAAGCCCACGCCCAGGTTGCGCAGCACGGTGGAGTCGGTCAGGTCGCGCTGCCAGCGGGAGATCGGCAGTTTGCTCGCCAAATGCTGGAACAGTGCGTTGGCGATGCCCAGGTTGCCTTCGGAGTTTTCGAAGTCGATCGGGTTGACCTTGTGCGGCATGGTCGAGGAGCCGATTTCGCCAGCGATGGTGCGCTGCTTGAAGTAACCCAGGGAGATGTAGCCCCAGATGTCACGGTCGAAGTCGATCAGGATGGTGTTGAAGCGTGCGATCGCGTCGAACAGCTCGGCGATGTAGTCGTGCGGTTCGATCTGGGTGGTGTACGGGTTGAAGCTCAGGCCCAGTTCGTCTTCGATGAAGGCGCGGGCGTTGGCTTCCCAGTCGATGTCCGGGTAGGCCGACAGGTGGGCGTTGTAGTTGCCCACGGCGCCGTTGATCTTGCCCAGCAGCGGCACGGCGGCCAC
The DNA here is from genome assembly GCF_014268705.1 of Pseudomonas sp. SWRI179. Classification (NCBI taxonomy): domain Bacteria; kingdom Pseudomonadati; phylum Pseudomonadota; class Gammaproteobacteria; order Pseudomonadales; family Pseudomonadaceae; genus Pseudomonas; species Pseudomonas sp. SWRI179. The sequence goes on from NZ_JABWRA010000037.1 coordinate 41,989, forward strand.
TTGGGCGATCTGGCGCTCCAGGCGGTAGACCACGTTCGCCAGTTCCTTGCCCAGGGTGGTCGGCGAAGCCGGTTGACCGTGGGTGCGCGACAGCATTGGCACGTCGGCGAAGCGGATCGCCAGCTCGCGGATGGCCTGGGCGGTCTGGCGCATCAGTGGCAGCATCACCTCATCACGGCCTTCGCGCAGCATCAGGGCGTGGGACAGGTTGTTGATGTCCTCGCTGGTGCAGGCGAAGTGGATGAACTCGCTGACGTTGGCCAGTTCCGGCAGCTTGGCCGCCTGCTCCTTGAGCAGGTATTCGATGGCCTTGACGTCGTGGTTGGTGGTGCGCTCGATCTCTTTGACGCGCTCGGCGTGCTCCAGCACAAAGTTTTCCGCCAGGGTGTCGAGCACCGCGTTGGCTTCGGCGGAGAACGCCGGGACTTCAGGGATGGCAGGGTGAGCGGCCAGGCGCTGGAGCCAGCGCACTTCAACCAGGACGCGGGCACGGATCAGGCCGTACTCGCTGAAGATCGGGCGCAGGGCCTGGGTTTTGCCGGCGTAGCGGCCGTCAACAGGGGAAACCGCAGTGAGCGAAGAGAGCTGCATGGGGTGTTCTCGGACAGTCGGGCAACGAAATGGGGCGCGTATCATACATGAAAACCAGCGCCGGTCCGTCGCCAACTGACCGGCGTGTTACGCGTAACGAGCAAAACTGTTTATCACCCGTGGCGAGGGGATTTATCCCCGTTGGGCTGCGAAGCGGCCCCAAACCAGGCAACTCGGTGCGCCGGAACATTGAGTTCGCTGCTTTTAGGGCTGCTGCGCAGCCCAGCGGGGATAAATCCCCTCGCCACAAAAAAAGCAAGTTGAGGCGACTTATTCGTTGCGCATCAACGGGTAAAGCTCTTTGAGCAATTTGCGTCGGCTGATCACCAACTGCCAGCGATGGCCACCCAACTGCCGCCACAGCCGTGCCGAGCGGATCCCGGCCAGGAGCAGGGCGCGGATTTTCGAGGCATTGCTCGGCTGTTGCAGGTTACGCATGTCGCCATGCACCTGGATGCGCTGGCGCAAGGTACTCAAGGTGTCCTGGTACAGCGAGCCGCAGGCCGCGACGACGTTTTCGTGAGCCGGGCCGAAGTGTTCGACCTGGGACTGGATCTGCGGCAAGCGTTTGCCGATGGTCTCCAGCAGGTCGTCGCGCTTGGCCAGTTGGCGCTCGAGGCCCAGCATCGACAGGGCATAGCGCAGCGGTTCGCGTTGCAGGGCGCTGGGGTCGCGCTCCAGGGCGCCAATCAGTGCACGGTAACCTTCACGCAGGTTCAAGTCGTCGCCGCCGTAGACCTCCAGGGTGTCCTTGGGGTCGCGAACCAGCAGGCTGCCGAGCATGCAGGCCACGCCTGCTTCGGAGGCCTGGCCGGTCTTGGCGATCCGGTCCACCAGCACGGCGGCGAGAAACACACCGCCCAATGCCGTCAGTTGTTCCTGGATAGGGGTCATGCCTGGCTGCTCCAGGGTTGCGCGACTTCGATCACGCCGCCGCCCAGGCAGACGTCGCCGTCGTAGAACACCACGGACTGGCCGGGGGTGACCGCCCGCTGCGGGTCATCGAAGGTGGCGCGGTAGCCCGTGGCGGTTTTTTCCAGGGTGCAGGGCTGGTCGCTCTGGCGATAGCGAACCTTGGCCGTCAGGCGGCGAGGTTCGCTGAGGTCGATCGGGTTGACCCAATAGATGTCGGAGGCGAGCAGGGCGCGGGAAAACAGCCAGGGATGGTCGTTGCCCTGGCCGACGATCAGCTCGTTGTGTTCCAGGTCCTTGACCAGCACGTACCACGGCTCTTCGCCGGCGTCTTTCAGTCCGCCGATGCCCAGGCCTTGGCGCTGGCCGATGGTGTGGTACATCAGGCCATGGTGACGGCCGATGACCTCGCCTTCGGTGGTCTTGATCTCGCCCGGCTGGGCCGGCAGGTATTGCTTGAGGAAATCGCTGAAACGACGCTCGCCAATGAAGCAGATCCCAGTGGAATCTTTCTTCTTGGCTGTGGCCAGGTCATGTTTCTCCGCAATTGCCCGTACTTCGGGCTTTTCCAGTTCGCCAACCGGGAACAGGGTCTTGGCGATCTGCTCGCCGCCGACGGCATGCAGGAAGTAGCTCTGGTCCTTGTTCGGGTCCAGGCCCTTGAGCAGTTCGGTGCGGCCGTCGATGTCGCGGCGACGTACGTAGTGGCCGGTGGCGATCAGGTCGGCGCCGAGCATCATGGCGTAGTCGAGGAACGCCTTGAACTTGATTTCACGGTTGCAGAGGATGTCCGGGTTCGGCGTGCGGCCGGCCTTGTATTCGGCCAGGAAGTGCTCGAACACGTTGTCCCAGTACTCGGCGGCGAAGTTGGCGGTGTGCAGCTTGATGCCAATCTTGTCGCACACGGCCTGGGCGTCCGCCAGGTCGTCCATGGCGGTGCAGTATTCGGTTCCGTCGTCTTCTTCCCAGTTCTTCATGAACAGGCCTTCCACCTCGTAACCCTGCTCGATCAGCAGAAGGGCGGAAACGGAAGAGTCCACGCCGCCGGACATGCCGACAATGACGCGTTGCTTGGGAGTGTTCGAAGAGGCTGGATCACGCATAGGAGTTCAATGAGTGTCTTGAAAAAGGACGCGATTCTATCAGGCCCGGGCGCGCAAGGCTAAAGAGAAGGACGGATAAGCTCCAGGCTATGGCGATGGCCGGCCAGATAATCGTCGATGCAGCGGATGATCAGCTCGCTGCGCCAGTGTTCGCGCTGTTCGAGCAGTTCGTCGCGGGTCAGCCATCTGGCGCCGAGGATGCCGTCGTCCAGTTGGTATTCGGGATGGTGTTTCAGGGCCTTGGCGGCGAAGCAGACCCGTTGGTAAGTCACACCGTTGCTAGGGGCGGTGTAGAGGTAGATGCCGGTGACGCTGGTGGGCTCGACGTCCCAGCCGGTTTCTTCGAGGGTTTCGCGCACGGCGGCTTCGATCAGGGTTTCGTTGGGGTCCAGGTGGCCGGCGGGCTGGTTGAGTACTGCGCGTCCGCCCTTGGATTCTTCCACCATCAGGAAGCGGCCGTGGTCTTCGACGATGGTGGCGACGGTGATGTGGGGGTGCCAGTTCATGATGGTTCCTCTATTTTCAGATTGGAATGCCGATCTCACAGGGGATTGTTATCAGGGACGGCAGAAACACAAACCCCGGCACAAGGCCGGGGTTCGTGGTGCTTCCTTACAACCTTACACCAGCGCAGCAATCGCCGCGTTGAAGGTGTTGCTCGGGCGCATGGCCTTGCTGGTCAGTTCCGGGTTGGCGAAGTAGTAGCCGCCGATGTCCACGGGCTTGCCTTGCACGGCATTGAGTTCGGCAACGATTTTTTCTTCGTTGTCGGTCAATGTCTTGGCCAGGGTGGTGAACTGGGCCTTGAGGGCTGCGTCGTCATCCTGGGCGGCCAGTGCCTGGGCCCAGAACAGGGTCAGGTAGAAGTGGCTGCCGCGGTTGTCGATGCCGCCGACCTTGCGCGAAGGCGACTTGTTGCGGTCCAGGAACTCGCCGGTAGCCTGGTCGAGGGTCTTGGCCAGCACCAGGGCTTTCGGGTTGTTATAGGTCACGCCCAGGTGTTCCAGGGACGCGGCCAGGGCCAGGAACTCGCCCAGGGAATCCCAGCGCAGGAAGTTCTCTTCCAGCAACTGCTGAACGTGCTTGGGTGCCGAACCGCCGGCGCCGGTTTCGAACAGGCCACCGCCGTTCATCAGCGGCACGATGGACAGCATCTTGGCGCTGGTGCCCAGTTCCATGATCGGGAACAGGTCGGTCAGGTAGTCACGCAGCACGTTGCCGGTCACCGAAATGGTGTCCTTGCCTTCGCGGGTGCGGCCCAGGGTGAACTTCATCGCGTCGACAGGCGACATGATGCGGATGTCCAGGCCGCTGGTGTCGTGGTCCTTCAGGTAGGCCTGGACCTTCTCGATGACCACGCCATCGTGGGCGCGCATCGGGTCCAGCCAGAAGATCGCCGGGGTGCTGCTGGCGCGGGCACGGTTGACGGCCAGCTTGACCCAATCCTGGATCGGCGCGTCCTTGGTCTGGCACATGCGGAAGATATCGCCAGCCTCGACGTTCTGCTCCAGCAGGGTCTGACCGTTGTTGTCCGAAACACGTACCACACCGGCGACCTTGATCTGGAAGGTCTTGTCGTGGGAGCCGTACTCTTCGGCTTTCTTGGCCATCAGGCCGACGTTCGGCACGCTGCCCATGGTGGTTGGGTCGAAGGCGCCGTGTTGCTTGCAGTCTTCGATCACCGCCTGGTAGATGGTGGCGTAGCAGCGATCCGGGATCACGGCCTTGGTGTCGTGCAGCTGGCCGTCGGTGCCCCACATCTTGCCGGAGTCACGGATCATGGCCGGCATCGAGGCGTCGACGATGACGTCGCTCGGCACGTGCAGGTTGGTGATGCCTTTGTCGGAGTTGACCATCGCCAGGGATGGGCGTGCCGCGTAGACCGCCTGGATGTCGGCTTCGATCTGCGCCTGCTGTTCGGCCGGCAGGGCCTTGATGCGGGCGTACAGGTCGCCGATGCCGTTGTTCAGGTTGAAGCCGATCTGCTCCAGCACTTGCGCGTGCTTGGCCAGGGCGTCTTTATAGAACTCGGCCACGATCTGGCCGAACATGATCGGGTCGGAGACCTTCATCATGGTGGCCTTGAGGTGAACCGACAGCAGCACGCCTTTTTGCTTGGCGTCTTCGATTTCAGCGGCGATGAAGTCACGCAGGGCGTTTTTGCTCATCACGGCGCAGTCGAGGATCTCACCGGCTTGTACGGTGGTCTTTTCCTTCAGGACAGTGGCAGTGCCGTCCTGGGCGATCAGCTCGATTTTCACGCTGCCGGCGGCGTCGATCAGGGCGGCTTTTTCGCTGCCGTAGAAATCGCCGGTGCTCATGTGGGCTACATGGGACTTGGAGTCGGCTGCCCAGGCGCCCATCTTGTGCGGGTGCTTGCGGGCGTAGTTCTTGACCGACAGCGGTGCGCGACGATCGGAGTTGCCTTCGCGCAGGACCGGGTTCACGGCGCTGCCCTTGATCTTGTCGTAGCGGGCGCGGGCGTCTTTCTCGGCATCAGTGGTCACGGTTTCCGGGTAGTCCGGCAGTGCGTAGCCCTGGGCCTGCAATTCCTTGATCGCGGCCTGCAGTTGCGGCACCGAGGCGCTGATGTTCGGCAGCTTGATGATGTTGGCTTCGGGCGTAACGGCCAGGTCGCCCAGTTCGGCGAGGTGGTCGGCTACGGCTTTGTCACCCAGTTGCTCGGGGAAGCTGGCCAGGATGCGCCCTGCGAGGGAGATATCGCGGGTTTCCACGGCGATATCGGCCGAAGCGGTAAAGGCTTCGACGATCGGCAGCAGCGAATAGGTGGCGAGGGCAGGCGCTTCGTCGGTGAAGGTATAGATGATCTTCGAGCGGGTGGGCATATTCGGATTAACTCTCTTCTTTGCTAAAGCATGCGCAGAAACTCGAGGGGCGCCGGGTAAGCGCGTTCGTTCAAAGTCATCCGTGAGCCGAATGTCGAGGTTTCTTCGCGGTGATGTTGGGTGCATCAGTCGAGCGTCAAGCGGTCGGGCCGCGGTAACGGTCCGGCTTTCAAAATGGCGGAAAGTCTCGTAATAGAGCCATCAGCCGTCGTGACCCTGTGGTCAGCGGCGGCATTATACATAGGTAGCTGGCGATCTGCCGATGGTTCATAGACTTCCGTACACGTCCATTGGTCTAAACGTCGCAGTACTCCTGGGGCGGACTATGCTCATGTTTGGCGCTTTTCCCTTGGTTTTCAGGCTTGTACACGGCCAAGTGCAAGGCTTTGCCACGGATGGGCCTAACGTAGGGTTTGCGTGCCGATTCAACTGGGGTACGCTCGAACGCAGCCAGATGTTCAATCCAAGCAATGGAGTTCAGCATGGGGTATCAAAAGATTCAGGTTCCAGCCGTCGGTGACAAAATCACCGTCAATGCAGACCATTCTCTTAATGTTCCCGACAACCCGATCATCCCCTTCATCGAAGGCGACGGCATTGGCGTCGATATTAGTCCGGTCATGATCAAGGTTGTGGACGCTGCGGTTCAGAAGGCCTATGGCGGCAAGCGCAAGATTTCCTGGATGGAAGTCTATGCCGGTGAGAAAGCGACCCAGGTCTACGACCAGGACACCTGGCTGCCCCAGGAAACCCTGGATGCGGTCAAGGACTACGTGGTGTCCATCAAGGGCCCGCTGACCACGCCGGTTGGTGGCGGTATCCGTTCGTTGAACGTAGCCCTGCGCCAGCAGCTCGACCTGTATGTCTGCCTGCGCCCGGTGCGCTGGTTCGAAGGCGTGCCAAGCCCGGTCAAGAAGCCTGGCGACGTGGACATGACGATCTTCCGTGAGAACTCCGAGGACATCTACGCGGGCATCGAGTGGAAGGCCGGTTCGGCCGAGGCCACCAAGGTCATCAAGTTCCTGAAAGAAGAAATGGGCGTGACCAAGATCCGCTTCGATGAGGATTGCGGCATCGGCGTCAAGCCGGTTTCCAAGCAGGGCACCAAGCGCCTGGCTCGCAAGGCCTTGCAATACGTGGTCGACAACGATCGTGAATCGCTGACCATCGTGCACAAAGGCAACATCATGAAGTTCACCGAAGGTGCCTTCAAGGAATGGGCCTACGAAGTGGCGGCCGAGGAATTCGGCGCGACCCTGCTCGACGGTGGGCCGTGGATGCAGTTCAAGAACCCGCGGACCGGCAAGAACGTCATCGTCAAGGACGCCATCGCCGATGCGATGTTGCAGCAGATCCTGTTGCGTCCAGCTGAATATGACGTGATCGCCACCCTGAACCTGAACGGTGACTACCTGTCCGACGCCCTGGCGGCGGAAGTGGGCGGCATCGGCATCGCGCCGGGCGCCAACCTGTCCGACACCGTGGCGATGTTCGAGGCCACCCACGGTACCGCGCCCAAGTACGCTGGCAAGGACCAGGTCAACCCGGGTTCGCTGATCCTGTCGGCGGAAATGATGCTGCGTCACATGGGTTGGACCGAAGCGGCCGACCTGATCATCAAGGGCACCAATGGCGCGATTTCGGCCAAGACCGTGACCTATGACTTCGAACGCTTGATGGAGGGTGCCAAGCTGGTGTCGTCCTCGGGCTTCGGTGATGCCCTGATTTCGCACATGTAAGCGAATCGGCCCTCAGCGCGAATGCCCGGCTCGAGTGATCGAGCCGGGCATTTTCATTCAGGCGGGGAGGCGACTGGCGGTCAGTGCGTCTCGGTAACCCTGAAACTGACAGGGGCGGGTGCGGGTGCGTCTTCGATAGGGACAACCTTGATGTCGACCGCATGCAGGCCCCTGGGGCCCTGGATGACGTTGAACATCACGGGTTGCCCTGCCTTCAGGGTCTTGTAGCCTTCCATCTCGATCGCCGAATAATGGGCGAACAGGTCTTCGTTATCCCTGCCGTCCGCGAGAATGAAACCGTAACCCTTGGCATTATTGAACCATTTCACCTTACCCTTCATCTTGACGCCCGACATAAGCCATTTCCCTCTGCAACGCACTCCATCACTGGAGTATCATCCAGTCCATCCGCAGGCTAATCTTGTTATCAGGATAGATTCCACGGACCTTTTTAACCCACGATGGGCTCTATTGGTTGTAACACCGATTTCCCGATAGTCAAGGTGGCTCCGGTGGTCGTGGTTGAAATCGCCCACAAGCGCCCCCATCACTGTATTCGCCAACTAAACGAACCTTTCTTTCCATGCATGCAGTCAGCCAGATTCGACTAACATTCAATCAGGATCGCCCGGATCTACACGACGACGATTCCGCAGGCATTGCTGTTCAGGAAGCAAAGCCGACATTACAGGCGCCACCGATGTACAAGGTGGTTTTGTTCAACGATGACTACACACCGATGGATTTCGTCGTCGAAGTGCTCGAGGTGTTTTTTAACCTGAATCGGGAGCTGGCGACCAAGGTCATGCTGGCCGTCCATACAGAGGGACGGGCAGTATGTGGAGTGTTTACCCGCGACATCGCCGAGACTAAGGCCATGCAGGTCAACCAGTACGCCCGGGAAAGCCAGCATCCGCTACTCTGTGAAATCGAGAAGGACGGTTAACGCCGACCACTTGGGTATGAGGTGAAGCTATGTTAAACCGCGAGCTCGAAGTCACCCTCAATCTTGCCTTCAAGGAGGCTCGTTCGAAGCGTCATGAATTCATGACCGTCGAGCACCTGCTGCTGGCCCTATTGGATAACGAGGCTGCCGCCACCGTTTTGCGTGCCTGCGGCGCGAACCTCGATAAACTCAAGCATGATCTGCAGGAGTTCATCGACTCCACCACGCCATTGATCCCCGTGCATGACGAGGATCGCGAAACCCAGCCAACCCTGGGCTTCCAGCGTGTCCTGCAACGTGCTGTCTTTCATGTGCAGAGCTCGGGCAAGCGTGAAGTCACCGGCGCCAACGTGCTGGTTGCGATTTTCAGCGAGCAGGAAAGCCAGGCGGTGTTCCTGCTCAAGCAGCAGAGCGTTGCGCGTATCGATGTCGTCAACTACATCGCCCATGGCATCTCCAAGGTGCCGGGGCATGGCGATCATTCCGAGGGTGAGCAGGATATGCAGGACGACGAGGGCGGTGAGTCTTCTTCTTCAGGCAACCCGTTGGATGCCTATGCCAGCAACCTGAACGAACTGGCGCGCCAGGGACGTATCGATCCGCTGGTCGGGCGCGAGGCGGAGGTCGAGCGCGTGGCCCAGATCCTGGCCCGGCGTCGCAAGAACAACCCGTTGCTGGTGGGCGAGGCGGGCGTGGGCAAGACCGCGATTGCCGAAGGCCTGGCCAAGCGCATTGTCGACAACCAGGTGCCGGACCTGCTGGCCAACAGCGTGGTGTATTCCCTCGACCTGGGGGCCTTGCTGGCCGGTACCAAATACCGCGGCGATTTCGAGAAGCGCTTCAAGGCGTTGCTCGGCGAACTGAAAAAACGTCCGCAGGCGATCCTGTTCATCGACGAAATCCACACCATTATTGGTGCCGGGGCCGCGTCGGGCGGGGTCATGGATGCGTCCAACTTGCTCAAGCCGCTGTTGTCGTCGGGTGATATCCGTTGCATCGGCTCGACCACGTTCCAGGAATTCCGCGGGATCTTCGAGAAAGACCGTGCCCTGGCCCGGCGTTTCCAGAAGGTCGATGTGTCGGAGCCTTCGGTGGAAGACACCATTGGCATCCTGCGCGGCCTGAAGGGGCGTTTCGAGCTGCACCACAACATCGAATACAGCGATGAAGCCCTGCGCGCGGCGGCTGAACTGGCCTCGCGCTACATCAATGACCGGCACATGCCGGACAAGGCCATCGACGTCATCGACGAAGCGGGTGCCTATCAGCGCCTGCAACCCGTGGAGAAGCGGGTCAAGCGCATCGAAGTGCCGCAGGTCGAGGACATCGTCGCGAAAATCGCGCGTATTCCGCCCAAGCACGTCACCAGTTCCGACAAGGAACTGCTGCGTAACCTGGAGCGTGACCTGAAGCTGACGGTGTTCGGCCAGGATGCGGCCATCGACTCGCTGTCGACCGCCATCAAGCTGTCCCGTGCCGGTCTCAAGTCGCCGGACAAGCCGGTCGGTTCGTTCCTGTTCGCCGGTCCTACCGGTGTCGGCAAGACCGAGGCGGCACGGCAGCTGGCCAAGGCGATGGGCATCGAGCTGGTGCGCTTCGACATGTCCGAGTACATGGAGCGCCACACCGTATCGCGTCTGATCGGTGCGCCTCCGGGTTATGTCGGTTTCGACCAGGGCGGCCTGTTGACCGAAGCCATCACCAAGCAACCGCACTGCGTATTGTTGCTCGACGAAATCGAGAAGGCGCATCCGGAAGTCTTCAACCTGCTCCTGCAGGTCATGGACCACGGTACGCTGACCGATAACAACGGGCGCAAGGCGGACTTCCGTAACGTGATCGTCATCATGACCACGAACGCCGGTGCCGAAACCGCGGCTCGCGCTTCGATCGGTTTCACCCATCAGGACCACTCGTCCGATGCGATGGAAGTGATCAAGAAGAGCTTCACGCCTGAGTTCCGCAACCGCCTGGACACCATCATCCAGTTTGGTCGCCTCAGCCATGAAGTCATCAAGAGCGTGGTGGACAAGTTCCTTACCGAACTTCAGGCCCAGCTCGAAGACAAGCGTGTGTTGCTGGAGGTCACCGACGCGGCCCGCAGCTGGCTGGCGGAAGGTGGTTACGACGTGACGATGGGGGCGCGGCCGATGGCTCGCTTGATCCAGGACAAGATCAAGCGTCCGCTGGCGGAGGAGATCCTCTTTGGCGAGCTGGCCGAGCATGGCGGTGTGGTTCACATCGACATCAAGGACGGCGAGCTGACCTTCGACTTCGAAACCACGGCCGAAATGGCCTGATCGTTAGCTGCAATAAAGCAAAAGGCGCCGAAAGGCGCCTTTTTGCTGGCTTCAGAAATACGCCGACTTCCTGTGGGAGCGGGCTTGCTCGCGAATGCAGTTGCACATTCAACATCTATGCAAGCTGACCCACCGCCTTCGCGAGCAAGCCCGCTCCCACAGTTTGTCTTGGGCAAGGCACAAGATTGGGTTTCGCCCCAATACCCTGTGGGAGCCGAGCTTGCTCGCGATGGCGTCGGTCCAGTCGACATTGATATTGGCTGACGCTCCGCTATCGCGAGCAGGCTCGCTCCCACAGTTTGTCTTGGGCAAGGCACAAGATTAGGTTTCGCCCCAAGACCCTGTGGGAGCCGAGCTTGCTCGCGATGGCGTCGGTCCGGTCGACATTGATGTTGACTGACGCTCCGCTATCGCGAGCAGGCTCGCTCCCACAGTTTGTCTTGGGCAGGGCACAAGATTAGGTTTCACCCAATACCCTGTGGGAGCCGAGCTTGCTCGCGATGGCGTCGGTCCAGTCGACATTGATGTTGGCTGACGCTCCGCTATCGCGAGCAGGCTCGCTCCCACAGTTTGTCTTGGGCAGGGCACAAGATTAGGTTTCGCCCCAATACCCTGTGGGAGCCGAGCTTGCTCGCGATGGCGTCGGTCCAGTCGACATTGATATTGGCTGATACTCCGCTATCGCGAGCAAGCTTGGCTCCCACAAACAAAAACGCCCGGCATCAGCCGGGCGTCTTGTATTGACTTGTTAGCGAGCGCGGTAAGTGATGCGCCCTTTGCTCAAGTCATAGGGCGTCAGCTCGACGCGCACTTTGTCACCGGTAAGAATACGAATGTAGTTCTTGCGCATCTTGCCGGAGATATGCGCGGTTACGACGTGCCCATTTTCCAACTCCACACGAAACATGGTGTTGGGCAGGGTGTCGACGACAGTGCCTTCCATTTCGAAGCTGTCTTCTTTCGACATGCAGTAAAGCCCTCGGTATCCAGTGAATGGCCCGGTGCAACTGCGCCAGGCAAAAGCGGCGTGCATTGTGCCCGAAAAAGGGGGGGCAAGCCAAGGGGTTCTAGCTTTTAAGCCGAAGGGGGCTAACTCAGGACAACCCACCGCTGGTTAACCAGCAATTCGATAGGCCGATATTGGGTCTTGTAGTTCATTTTCTTGCAGTTCTTGATCCAGTAGCCCAGGTACACCGCTTCCAGCCCCAGGCGCCGCGCTTCGTTGATTTGCCAGAGAATGGCAAAGCGCCCCAGGCTGCGCCGTTCCTCTTCGGGCTCATAGAAGGTGTACACCGCTGAAAGGCCGTTGGGCAGCAGGTCGGTGACAGCGATGGCGACCAGTCGCCCCTCGAGGCGGAACTCATAAAAGCGGGAAAACGGCAGGTCACGCACCAGGAAGGTCGAGAACTGATCCCGGCTGGGCGGGTACATGTCGCCATCGGCATGGCGTTGTTCGATGTAGCGCTGGTACAGGTCGAAGTATTCCTCGGTGAACTGCGGCTTGGCCGGGCGGACCTGAAGGTCGGCGTTGCGCTTGAAAATGCGCTTCTGCTGGCGATTGGGCAAAAACTGCGCCACGGGAATGCGTGCCGGGACGCAGGCGTTGCAATGTTGGCAGTGGGGCCGGTAAAGGTGGTCGCCGCTACGACGAAAGCCCATTTCCGACAGGTCTGCGTAGACATGCACATCCATGGGCTGGCTAGGGTCGAGGAACAGCGTCGTGGCCTGCTCCTCCGGCAGGTAACTGCAAGAGTGGGGCTGAGTGGCATAGAACTTCAAACGCGCCAACTCGGTCATGAATCAACCCTCGGATGAGCTTTAAATCTAATTGTAAGCCAGGAGCGCGGATGTCGCTCAGCAAACCCAAGTCGCACGGTTGGGTTGGTCCAGGTGCGCCTCCAGATACTCGGCGAACCGCGTACGCGGGATCGAGCGGGCGCCGAGGCTGTGCAGGTGCTCGGTGGGCATCTGACAGTCGATCAGCACGAAACCGGCGGCCTTGAGGTGTTGGACCAACATGGCGAAGCCGAATTTCGACGCATTGTCGGCCCGGCTGAACATGGATTCGCCAAAGAACAGCTGGCCCATGGCCAAGCCGTACAGGCCGCCCACCAACGCCCCTTGGTCCCAGACTTCCACCGAGTGGGCGAAGCCGCGCCGGTGCAGTTCCAGATAAGCGGTTTGCATGGCCTCGGTGATCCAGGTGCCGTCGGCGTAGTCCCGTGGCGCGGCGCAGGCCTGGATAACCGCGGCAAAATCCTGGTCGAACGTCACTTCATAACGCTGCTTGCGCAACAGCTTGCCCAGGCTGCGGGAGATGTGCAGTTCGTCGGGAAATAACACCGTGCGGGGGTCTGGCGACCACCACAGGATCGGTTGCCCCTCGGAAAACCAGGGGAAGCAGCCGTGGCGATAGGCCTGGATCAGCCGGTCGGCCGACAGATCGCCACCGGCCGCCAATAACCCGTTGGGATCGCGCATGGCTTTTGCCAGTGGCGGAAATTCGAAGCTGTTGCGTTGTAACCAGGTCAGCATGAGTGTCCGGCTTGTAGAAGGGGAGGGCGGGTGACGGGGCTCGTCCGTCACGAGCACCCGCCGGGAAGGTTAACCGTCAAACGGCCGGGATGTCATCGAGATACTTCTCCGCGTCGAGCGCGGCCATGCAGCCGGCGCCGGCGGAGGTAATCGCCTGGCGATAGACATGGTCGGCCACGTCGCCAGCGGCGAATACGCCTTCGATATCGGTCGCGGTGGCGTTGCCTTCGCTGCCGCCGCGCACGAGCAGGTAGCCGTCGCGCATCGCCAACTGGCCCTGGAACAGATCGGTGTTGGGTTTGTGGCCGATGGCAATGAACACCCCGGCCAGAGACAGGGTGCTGGTTTCACCGCTCTCGCTGTGTCGCAGGCGCGCGCCGGTCACGCCGCTGGCGTCGCCCAGGACTTCATCCAGGTTCTGGTTCCAGTGCAGCTTGATATTGCCGCTGCTGGCCTTTTCGAAGAGTTTGTCCTGGAGGATTTTCTCGGCGCGCAGCTTGTCGCGGCGGTGGACCAGGTGCACTTCTCGGGCGATGTTCGACAGGTACAGGGCTTCCTCGACCGCGGTATTGCCGCCGCCAACCACCGCCACCACCTGGTTGCGATAGAAAAAACCATCGCACGTCGCACAGGCGGAAACCCCTTTGCCGGCGAAGCTTTCTTCCGAGGGCAGTCCCAGGTACTGGGCCGAGGCGCCGGTGGCAATGATCAGCGCATCACAGGTGTAGGTGCCGCTGTCGCCGATCAATTCGAACGGGCGCTGCTGCAACTTGGCGGTGTGGACATGGTCGTAGACGATCTGCGTGTCGAAACGCTCGGCGTGCCGTTGCATGCGCTCCATCAATACCGGGCCGGTCAGGCCTTCGACATCGCCGGGCCAGTTGTCGACTTCCACGGTGGTGGTGAGCTGGCCACCGGCCTGTATGCCGGTTATGACAACGGGTTTGAGGTTGGCGCGGGCGGCATAGACAGCGGCGCTGTACCCCGCAGGGCCGGAACCCAGAATGATCAGGCGTGAATGCTTCACTTCGCTCATAAAAAACACCTCATAAGCCTTTGTCACAAAAGAGAATGCATGGTCCAATTGACGCGTGTGCACCTTGAGTCCGGCTATGTTGCTACCCAGCGCGCGGCCAATGCCTTGGCGTCGACAAACCCGTACAATGCATGGGTTTTGAACGCAGGGTGACCCAAAGATCAAAATTTTCCGCCGCGCCGGCAGTTTTCTGGATGCACCTCACAGTGGTAAAAGTAGTACCGGTTGTGCACATTCACTTTTTTACCTGCTCGTCATGGGCAGTTTTTTATAGTCATTCAACAGATGGACGCGCCATTGGCGCAGGAAAAGAAGCGTTTTGAAGAAATCCACCGCAGCACCCAAACCAGTCGTTCCGCTCTGGCGCCAGCAATTGCACTACCGGCTCAAGGAAGGTGCGTTGATCGCCATCGGCGCCCTGTGCCTGTTCCTGATGATGGCCTTGCTGACCTACGGCAAGGACGATCCGGGCTGGAGCCATAACAGCAAGATCGACGATGTGCAGAATTTCGGCGGTCCGGCCGGCTCCTACAGCGCCGACATCCTGTTCATGGTGCTGGGCTATTTCGCCTACATTTTCCCGCTGCTGCTGGCGATCAAGGCCTACCAGATCTTCCGTCAGCGCCACGAGCCGTGGCAGTGGAGCGGCTGGCTGTTCTCCTGGCGCCTGATCGGCCTGGTGTTCCTGGTGCTGTCGGGGGCCGCGCTGGCCCATATCCATTTCCATGCGCCCACCGGCTTGCCGGCCGGGGCGGGCGGCGCCCTGGGGGAAAGCCTCGGCGACCTGGCCAGGAACGCCCTGAACATCCAGGGCAGCACGTTGTTGTTCATTGCCCTGTTCCTGTTCGGCCTGACGGTGTTCACCGACCTGTCCTGGTTCAAGGTCATGGACGTCACCGGCAAGATCACCCTCGACCTGATCGAACTGATCCAGGGCGCCGTCAACCGCTGGTGGGCGGCGCGCACCGAGCGCAAGCAACTGGTGGCGCAACTGCGTGAAGTCGACGACCGCGTCCACGACGTGGTGGCCCCGACCACACCGGACAAACGCGAGCAGGCCAAGGTCAAGGAACGCCTGATCGAGCGTGAGCAGGCGTTGAGCAAGCACATGTCCGAGCGCGAAAAACAGGTGCCGCCGGTCATTACCATGGCCCCACCCAAGCCGCCGGAGCAGAGCAAGCGCGTGCAGAAAGAGAAACAGGCGCCGCTGTTCGTCGACAGCGCGGTGGAAGGCACCTTGCCGCCGATCTCGATCCTCGACCCGGCCGAGAAGAAGCAGCTCAATTATTCCCCTGAATCCCTGGCGGCCGTCGGCCACTTGCTGGAGATCAAGCTCAAGGAGTTCGGCGTTGAGGTCTCGGTGGACTCGATCCATCCGGGCCCGGTGATTACCCGTTACGAAATCCAGCCGGCCGCTGGCGTGAAGGTCAGCCGCATCGCCAACCTGGCGAAGGACCTGGCGCGTTCCCTGGCCGTGACCAGCGTGCGGGTGGTGGAAGTGATTCCCGGCAAGACCACCGTGGGCATCGAGATTCCCAACGAAGACCGGCAGATCGTGCGCTTCTCCGAAGTGCTGTCGACGCCTGAGTATGACAACCACAAGTCGCCGGTCACCCTGGCCCTGGGCCACGACATCGGCGGCAAGCCGGTCATCACCGACCTGGCGAAGATGCCCCACCTGCTGGTGGCCGGTACCACCGGTTCCGGTAAGTCGGTGGGGGTGAACGCGATGATCCTGTCGATCCTGTTCAAGTCCGGCCCGGAAGACGCCAAGCTGATCATGATCGACCCGAAAATGCTCGAATTGTCGATCTACGAAGGCATCCCGCACTTGCTATGCCCAGTGGTCACCGACATGAAGGACGCCGCCAACGCCTTGCGCTGGAGCGTCGCCGAGATGGAGCGCCGCTACAAGCTGATGGCGAAGATGGGCGTGCGCAACCTGTCGGGCTTCAACGCCAAGGTCAAGGAGGCCGAAGAGGCCGGTACGCCATTGACTGACCCGTTGTATCACCGCGAGAGCATCCACGACGAAGCGCCGCTGCTGCACAAGCTGCCGACCATCGTGGTGGTGGTGGACGAATTCGCCGACATGATGATGATCGTCGGCAAGAAGGTCGAAGAGCTGATCGCCCGTATCGCCCAGAAGGCCCGTGCGGCCGGTATCCACCTGATCCTCGCCACACAGCGGCCGTCGGTGGATGTGATCACCGGCCTGATCAAGGCCAACATTCCGACCCGCATGGCGTTCCAGGTGTCGAGCAAGATCGACTCGCGGACCATCATCGACCAGGGTGGCGCCGAGCAATTGCTGGGTCACGGTGACATGCTCTACATGCCGCCCGGCACCAGCCTGCCGATCCGTGTGCACGGCGCGTTCGTGTCCGACGACGAAGTGCACCGCGTGGTGGAAGCCTGGAAACTGCGCGGCGCTCCTGAATACAACGACGACATCCTCAACGGTGTCGAAGAAGCCGGCAGCGGTTTCGAAGGCAGCAGTGGCGGCGGTGACGACGATGCTGAAACCGATGCGCTCTATGACGAAGCGGTGCAGTTCGTCCTGGAAAGCCGTCGGGCCTCGATTTCCGCCGTACAGCGCAAGCTGAAGATTGGCTACAACCGCGCCGCCCGCATGATCGAAGCCATGGAAATGGCCGGGGTGGTGACGGCCATGAACACCAACGGTTCGCGCGAAGTACTGGCGCCGGGCCCGATGCGCGACTAATGACCCGGGCGGCCTGCTGAAGCGCCGCCCGCCCCCCCACGACTTCATGAGGACTCCCATGCGCCTGATTCGCATGCTGCTGTTGCCCGTACTGGCCTTGTCTACTTTGTCGGCCCACGCCGGCGAAAAGGACGTGGCTCGCCTGACCCAGTTGCTGGGTGGCTCCCAGACCCTGACCGCACGTTTCTCCCAGCTGACCCTCGATGGCAGCGGCACCCAGTTGCAGGAAACCGCCGGCGACATGGCCCTGCAGCGTCCGGGCCTGTTCTACTGGCACACCGATGCGCCAGCCGAACAGCTGATGGTCTCCGATGGCAAGAAAGTCTCCCTGTGGGACCCGGACCTGGAGCAGGTCACCATCAAGACCCTCGACCAGCGCCTGACCCAGACCCCGGCGCTGTTGCTCTCCGGTGACATTTCCGAGATCAGCCAGAGCTTCGACATCACCTCCAAGGAGGCCGGTGGCGTGATTGACTTCACCCTCAAGCCCAAGACCAAGGACAGCCTGTTCGACAGCCTGCGCCTGTCGTTCCGCAATGGCCTGGTCAACGACATGCAGTTGATCGACAGTGTCGGCCAGCGCACCAATATCCTGTTCACCGGGGTCAAGGCGAATGAGCCGATTGCCGCGTCCAAGTTCAAGTTCGACATTCCCAAGGGTGCCGATGTGATCCAGGAATAACCTGCCGGAACCCTATATGTGGGAGCGGGCTTGCTCGCGAATGCGGTGTTTCAGTTAACAATAATGTCGATTGATACACCGCATTCGCGAGCAAGCCCGCTCCCACAAGGAATCTCGGCAACAGGACCCCAGTGGAGGTTGCATAAGTAGTGATGGACCTGTTTCGAAGCGCCCCGATTGCCCAGCCATTGGCCGCCCGCCTGCGCGCGACCAACCTGGATGAGTACGTCGGCCAGGAGCATGTACTCGCCCGCGGCAAGCCGCTGCGCGAGGCCCTGGAGCAGGGCGCCCTGCACTCGATGATCTTCTGGGGCCCGCCGGGCGTGGGCAAGACCACCCTGGCGCGGCTGCTGGCGGAAGTCTCGGACGCGCACTTCGAAACGGTGTCGGCGGTGCTGGCCGGGGTCAAGGAAATCCGCCAGGCGGTGGAAGTCGCCAAGCAGCAGGCCGGGCAGTACGGCAAGCGCACGATCCTGTTCGTCGACGAGGTGCACCGGTTCAACAAGTCCCAGCAGGACGCGTTCCTGCCCTACGTCGAAGACGGCACGCTGATTTTCATCGGTGCCACCACCGAAAACCCCTCGTTCGAACTCAACAACGCGTTGCTGTCGCGGGCACGGGTCTATGTGCTCAAGAGCCTCGACGAAACGGCGATGCGCAAGCTGGTGCATCGGGCGCTGACCGAGGAGCGCGGCCTGGGCAAGCGGCATTTGAGCCTCAGCGATGAAGGCTTCCAGATCCTGTTTTCCGCCGCCGATGGCGACGGTCGACGCTTACTCAATCTGTTGGAAAACGCCTCGGACCTGGCCGAAGACGACAGCGAGATTGGCGTCGAGCTGTTGCAAAGCCTGCTGGGCGATACCCGCCGGCGTTTCGACAAGGGCGGCGAGGCGTTCTACGACCAGATTTCGGCGCTGCACAAATCGGTACGCGGCTCCAATCCTGACGGTGCCCTGTACTGGTTTGCGCGGATGATCGACGGCGGCTGCGATCCGCTGTACCTGGCGCGGCGCGTGGTGCGCATGGCCAGCGAAGACATCGGCAATGCCGACCCGCGGGCCCTGAGCCTGTGCCTGGCGGCGTGGGACGTGCAGGAACGCCTCGGCAGCCCGGAAGGCGAACTCGCCGTGGCCCAGGCCATCACCTACCTGGCCTGCGCGCCGAAGAGCAACGCCGTGTACATGGGCTTCAAGGCCGCGATGCGCAGCGCTACCGAACACGGCTCCCTCGAAGTGCCGCTGCACCTGCGCAACGCGCCAACCAAGCTCATGAAGCAGTTGGGCTATGGCGATGAATACCGTTACGCCCATGACGAGCCGGACGCCTATGCGGCTGGCGAAGACTATTTTCCCGATGAACTCGACCCCCAGCGCTTCTACCAGCCGGTGCCCCGGGGCCTTGAGCTGAAGATCGGCGAGAAGCTCAACCACCTGGCGCAACTGGACCGCCTGAGTCCACGGCAGCGGAGAAAACCTTGATCCCCTTGATACTGGCCGTTTCCGCTGGCGGCGTTGCCGGCACCTTGTTGCGTTTCGCCACGGGCAACTGGATCAATGCAAATTGGCCGCGGCACTTCTATACCGCGACGCTGGCCGTTAATATCGTGGGCTGTCTGCTGATCGGCGTTCTATACGGTCTGTTTTTGATTCGCCCGGAAGTGCCCATCGAGGTGCGGGCCGGGCTGATGGTTGGCTTTCTCGGCGGCCTGACGACTTTTTCATCCTTTTCACTGGATACGGTGCGCCTGCTGGAAAGCGGGCAGGTGCCGCTGGCCCTGGGCTATGCGGCCATCAGCGTATTCGGCGGGCTGCTCGCCACGTGGGCCGGCCTGTCCTTGACCAAACTTTGATAACGAGAGACCGACATGCTCGATTCCAAACTGTTACGTAGCAACCTTCAGGACGTAGCGGACCGCCTGGCTTCCCGTGGCTTTGCCCTGGACGTCGCGCGCATCGAAGCGCTGGAAGAACAGCGCAAGACCGTCCAGACCCGCACCGAAGCCCTGCAGGCTGAACGTAACGCGCGCTCCAAGTCTATCGGCCAGGCCAAGCAGCGTGGCGAAGACATCGCGCCGCTGATGGCCGATGTCGAGCGCATGGCGGGCGAATTGAGCGCGGGCAAGGTCGAGCTGGACGCGATCCAGACCGAGCTGGATTCGATCCTGCTGGGCATCCCGAACCTGCCTCACGAATCGGTGCCGGTCGGTGAAGACGAAGACGGCAACGTCGAAGTGCGCCGTTGGGGCACGCCGACCACCTTCGATTTCCCGGTGCAGGACCACGTGGCATTGGGCGAGAAGTTCGGCTGGCTCGATTTCGAAACCGCCGCCAAGCTGTCGGGCGCGCGTTTCGCCTTGCTGCGCGGGCCGATCGCCCGTCTGCATCGGGCCCTGGCACAGTTCATGATCAACCTGCACGTGACCGAGCACGGCTACGAGGAAGCCTACACGCCGTACCTGGTCCAGGCCCCGGCGCTGCAAGGCACCGGCCAGTTGCCGAAGTTCGAGGAAGACCTGTTCAAGATCAGCCGCGACGGCGAGGCCGACCTCTACCTGATCCCGACCGCCGAAGTCTCGTTGACCAACATCGTCGCTGGCGAGATCGTCGACGCCAAGCAACTGCCGATCAAGTTCGTTGCCCATACGCCGTGCTTCCGCAGCGAAGCCGGGGCGTCGGGCCGCGACACCCGTGGCATGATCCGCCAGCACCAGTTCGACAAGGTCGAGATGGTCCAGGTCGTCGAACCTTCGAAGTCCATGGAAGCCCTGGAAAGCCTGACCGCCAACGCCGAGAAAGTCCTGCAACTGCTGGAACTGCCGTATCGCACCCTGGCGCTGTGCACCGGCGACATGGGCTTCAGCGCGGTGAAGACCTATGACCTGGAAGTCTGGATCCCGAGCCAGGACAAGTACCGCGAGATTTCGTCGTGCTCCAACTGTGGCGACTTCCAGGCCCGCCGCATGCAGGCGCGCTTCCGCAACCCGGAAACCGGCAAGCCGGAACTGGTCCACACCCTCAACGGCTCCGGCCTGGCGGTAGGGCGTACCCTGGTGGCCGTGCTGGAAAACTACCAGCAGGCCGACGGTTCGATCCGGGTGCCCGAGGTGTTGAAACCCTACATGGGCGGCATCGAGGTCATCGGCTAAATGGACTATCTGCCACTGTTCCACAACCTGCGCGGCAGCCGCGTGCTGGTGGTCGGCGGCGGGGAAATTGCCTTGCGCAAGTCCCGCCTGCTGGCCGATGCCGGCGCGTTACTGCGGGTGGTCGCACCCGACATCGAACCGCAGTTGCGGGAACTGGTCAGTGGCAGCGGCGGCGAGTGTGTCCAGCGCGGTTACCTGGAGACGGATCTGGACGGTTGCGTGCTGATCATTGCCGCCACCGACGACGAACCGCTCAATGCCCAGGTCTCGGCCGACGCTCACAAGCGTTGCGTGCCGGTCAACGTGGTGGACGCGCCGGCCCTGTGCAGCGTGATCTTTCCGGCCATCGTCGACCGCTCCCCATTAGTGATTGCGGTGTCCAGTGGCGGCGATGCGCCGGTGCTGGCGCGGCTGATCCGGGCCAAGCTGGAAACCTGGATTCCTTCGACTTACGGGCAACTGGCGGGGCTGGCGGCGCGTTTCCGCAATCAGGTCAAAGGTTTGTTCCCCGATGTCCAGCAGCGCCGGGCATTCTGGGAAGAAGTGTTCCAAGGCCCCATCGCCGACCGTCAGTTGGCCGGGCAGGGCGGCGAGGCCGAGCGCTTGCTGCGGGAAAAGATCGACGGCCAGGCGCCGAACGCGCCGGGCGAAGTCTATCTGGTGGGGGCCGGGCCGGGTGATCCGGACCTGCTGACCTTCCGCGCCTTGCGCCTGATGCAGCAGGCGGACGTGGTGTTGTACGACCGCCTGGTGGCCCCGGCGATCCTCGAACTGTGCCGGCGCGACGCCGAGCGCATCTACGTCGGCAAGCGCCGCGCCAACCATGCCGTGCCCCAGGACCAGATCAACCAGCAATTGGTCGACCTGGCCCGCCAAGGCAAGCGTGTGGTGCGGTTGAAGGGCGGTGATCCGTTCATTTTCGGCCGTGGCGGGGAAGAGATCGAGGAACTGGCGGCCCATGGCATCCCGTTCCAGGTCGTCCCAGGCATCACCGCCGCCAGTGGTTGCGCGGCCTACGCCGGGATCCCGCTGACCCATCGCGACTACGCCCAGTCGGTGCGTTTCATCACCGGCCATCTCAAGGACGGCACCAGCGATCTGCCGTGGGCCGACCTGGTGTCCCCGGCGCAGACGCTGGTGTTCTACATGGGTTTGGTTGGCTTGCCGATGATCTGCAACGAGCTGATCAAGCACGGCCGTGCGGCGGACACGCCAGCGGCGTTGATTCAGCAGGGTACGACGTCCAACCAACGGGTTTTTACCGGCACGTTGGCGGATTTGCCGCGTCTGGTGGCCGAGCATGAGGTGCATGCGCCGACGTTGGTGATTGTTGGGGAAGTGGTGCAGTTGCGTGAGAAGTTGGCTTGGTTTGAAGGGGCTCAGGGGCAGGTCTGAAGACCGCGTTGTCCCCTTTCGCGAGCAGGCTCGCTCCCACATTTGATCGCGTTCAGCCGAAGAATCAAGGCCAACGCCAATCCAGTGTGGGAGCGGGCTTGCTCGCGAAGAGGCCCTCAACTGCAACAAAGATCCAGGATCAATCCCCAGCCCCGCGCCAAATCCCTTTCCCACTCAACCGCTCCCGATCATGGGCGACGGTAAAATCCTGCTTCGGCCCCTTGGGCACGATCCCATTCGGATTGATGGTTTTGTGGCTGCCGTAGTAATGGCCCTGGATATGGGTGAAATCCACGGTTTCGGCAATCCCCGGCCATTGATACAGCTCCCGCAGCCAGTTCGACAGGTTCGGGTAATCGGCGATGCGCCGCAGGTTGCATTTGAAATGGCCGAAGTACACCGCGTCGAAGCGGATCATCGTGGTGAAGAGCCGGATGTCGGCCTCGGTCAGGTATTCGCCCGCCAGGTAACGACGGTTTGCCAGCAACGTTTCCAGCCAATCCAGCTCGGCAAATAATCGGTCGAAGGCTTCTTCGTACGCCGCTTGGGCCGTGGCGAATCCAGCGCGATAGACGCCGTTGTTCACCGCCGGGTAGATGCGCTCGTTCAACGCGTCGATCTCGCCGCGCTGGTGTTCGGGATACAGGTCCAGGTCGTTGCCGGTCAAGCCGTCGAAGGCGCTGTTGAACATGCGGATAATTTCCGCCGATTCGTTGCTGACGATGCGCCGTTGCTGTTTGTCCCACAGCGCCGGCACGGTGACGCGACCGGTGTAGTCCGGCGTGTCGGCGGTGTAGCGCTGATGAAGGAATTGCAGATCGTCGAGTTTGTCACCCGTGGAGCCGTGGGCCTTGTCGAAGGTCCAGCCGTTCTCCAGCATCAGGTAGCTGACCACCGAGACGTCGATCAGATTTTCCAGGCCCTTGAGCTTGCGAAAGATCAGCGTGCGGTGGGCCCAGGGGCAGGCCAGGGAGACATACAAATGGTAGCGCCCGGCCTCGGCGGCAAAGCCGCTCTCGCCGGAAGGGCCGGCGCTGCCGTCGGCGGTCACCCAATTGCGGCGTTGCGCCTGCTCGCGCTGGAAACTGCCATCCTTGCTTTCATACCACTGGTCCTGCCAGCGGCCCTCGACCAACAAACCCATCTGAATGTCCTCGCTCAATAATCATTGGAGACGAGTCTATTCCCATAGGTTCGAACTAAAAGCGCAAAGGTTGGGCGTTAATGATCGGTTAAATCGAACGGTCCCGGGCGTCCCAATACTGCTGGGCTCTTTCGAACGCTTCTTCGCGAGCCAGGCCCAGGCCACGCAGGGCCAACGCCATAGTGGCGATCAGCGCCAGTTGCGGGTAGCTGTCCTCGACGTCACCGCGCCAGATCGCCTTCAAGTGCTCAGGGTCGAGGCGCTCGGGTTTGACGTGGCGCTGCTCGGCCAGTCGCGGCCATTCTTCGTCCCAACTGGCGCCGCCGGTGGTGCCATACAGGTGGCTATCGGCATCCGGGTTGATCTCGATCTCGCCGCCGTCGCCCTTGATCACGATGGCGGTGTCACCGAGCAAGCCGCTGGCATCGCGATGCACGGCCTGGTAGCCCGGGTGGAAGATGCTTTGCAAGCCGCAACGAGCCGCCAGCGGATTGAGGATCCGCGCCAGGGAATGGATCGGCGAGCGCAGGCCCAGGGTGTTGCGCAGGTCGATCATCCGCTGCATTTGCGGCGCCCAGTCCACCAGCGGCATGAAGGCCAGGCCGCCGTTGTCCAGCGCGCTGCCGACCTGTTGCCAATCCCGGCACAGCGGGATCCGCAGCAAGCCCAGCAATTGTTCGGTGTAGAGCCGCCCGGCGGTGTGAGCGCCGCCGCCGTGCATGAAGATCCGCACGCCGTTCTGCCCCAGGCATTTGGCCGCCAGCAGGTACCACGGCAAATGGCGCTTCTTGCCGGCGTAGGTCGGCCAGTCGAGGTCCACCGTCAACGCCGGAACCACCAGGCGCTCACGCAGGGCTTCGGTGAAGCCGGCCATTTCCTCGGCGCTTTCTTCCTTGTGCCGCAGCAGCATCAGGAAGGCGCCCAGTTGGGTGTCCTCGACTTTTTCATCGAGGACCAGGCCCATGGCTTCGCGGGCTTCTTCGCGGGTCAGGTTGCGGGCGCCGCGCTTGCCTTTGCCAAGGATGCGCACGAACTGGGCGAATGGGTGTTCGGCCGGGGTTTCAAGGGTCAGCGCTGGGAAGTCGGTCATAAGCAATTCGTCGGTTTGGGCAGGCCCGCCAGCTTGGCGGCGAGTTTGGCGGGAGTGCCTTTGAACAATCGGTTCAGGTGCAGGCTGTTGCCTTTGTCCGCCCCCAGTTTCAGCGCCGTGTATTTGATCAGCGGCCGGGTCGCGGGGGAGAGTTGGAATTCGTCGTAGAAGCCGCGCAGCAGTTCGAGGATTTCCCAGTGTTCGGGGCTCAAGTCGATGTCTTCGGCGGCGGCCAGGGCGGTGGCGACTTCGGCCGACCAGTCGTCCAGGTCGACCAGGTAGCCGTCCTTGTCCAATGCGATGGCGCGACCGCCCACGTTCAGCGTATTCATAGCCAGGTGTTGACCTTGTCGTGCTCGATCGACAGCTCGACGAAACCTGAGTAGTTGATGGCTTCGGCCCAGTCTGGCGTGTCCAGGGCGCGGGCCTGTAAGTCTTCGGCGAGCACGAACAGGCTCACGCCCGCAGCCTGCAGCACTTCGAACGGTGGGCTGCCCGGTTGCAACGCGTACGTCGCGTCGCCGCACAACAGCAGCGCATCCTGATTGCCCAGTACCCGCAGGCAACTGGCGAGGCGGTTGTCGCCGAAGGGCGAATGAGACAACACATGCAAAGTCGACATCAGAGGGTGATCACCTGGTCGTAGCGGTCGATGAGCGCGGCGATGTCCGCGGCGCCCAGTACTTTCACCTCGCCCAGCGCCAGGGCATCGGTGGCGACGCCGCGTTCGGCGGCGCTGTCGGCGCAGAGAAACAGGTCGTCGACACCGAACATCGGCAAGGCCTGCAGGTTGGCGCTCAGGTCCTTTTGCTGGACTGCCTTGGCGTTTTGGCCGGCGCTGAGCTGGAACACGCCGTCATCGAGAAACAGCAGGCCGATGGGCAGGTCGAACGCCCCGCCGGCGAGGACGATGTCCAGCGCTTCACGGGCGCCGGGGCCGGACCATGGGGCCTGGCGGCTGATCAGCAGTAAAGACTTGGCCATCATGCGCCTCCAAAACAGATCAAGCGGTCGGCGTCCTGGATTGCGTCGTGCAACTGGCCCAGCCCGGACAAGGCCCAGGGCGCTTCGACACTGGCCGCCGAGCGCTGATAGCGCTGGGCCTCTTCCTCGTTCAACACGCCACGGCGCAACGCCGCGGCGATGCAGACCACGCCGTCGAGCCGGTTGTCGCTGACAAAGGCGCGCCACTGCTGGGGCAGGTCCTGCTCGTCCTGGGGCGTGACGACACTGGCACAGGCGTTGTAGACGCCGTCCTGATAGAAAAACAGCCGTACGATCTCATGCCCACCCGCCAGCGCCGCCTGGGCAAACAGCAAGGCACGGCGCGAGGAGGGCGCATGAGCGGCGGAAAACAGCGCAATGGCGAACTTCATGACAGACCCGATCAGCAAAACTGCGGCCATGATAAAGCTTTATGGGCGGTGGGGCGATTGTGAGGAGAGGGCGAGGCCTTTGGAGGATGACCCTGTGGCGAGGGAGCTTGCTCCCGCTGGGCTGCGCAGCAGCCCCTGGATCAGGCAACGCAGTGTGTCAGGTTGAATGAGTTGCTTTTTTTAGGCCTGCTGCGCAGGCCAGCGGGAGCAAGCTCCCTCGCCACAAGGGTTCAGTGCTTGGCCTTTAGGCCATTGAGCTCGCAATACTCGGCCCACTCCATCCCCGCCA
>NZ_JABWRA010000038.1:0-64490 GCF_014268705.1 Pseudomonas sp. SWRI179
CCCTATGTGGGAGCGAGCTTGCTCGCGAAGACGGCCCCCATCCGCCGCCTGAGCCTCAAACCGATCCGTGGCGAGGGAGCTTGCTCCCGCTGGCCTGCGAAGCGGGCCCCGGCGTATTTCCAGGCAGACCACTTCGACCGGTTTAGCGACTGCTGCGCAGCCGAGCGGGAGCAAGCTCCCTCGCCACCGGATTGGGTTGTCTGGGCTGAAGTCATCGCGAGCAAGCTCGCTCCCACCCTGGAACTGCGGTGCACCGAAGCTCTGCGCCCATGAAAAAGCCCGCAGCGACGGCGGGCTTTTTCAGCAAGCAAGAAGCAGACACTCAGATAGGGCGGCTGCCGTACTTGTTGTCTGGCTTCTTGGGCGGATCAGCGACCACGTTGGCCTCCACTTCCTGCACTTTACCGCCCCTGGCCAGGAATTCCTCCATGGCCTTGGCGAGCGCATCACGCTCCTTGTTCTTGGCCTCTACGCTCGGCAATTCGTCGACCGACACAGCCGCCTTGGCCTTGCCTTTGGCGGTAGGAGCCGGAACGTCGGCGCCATCGTCTTCGGCAACGTCTTCCGCCGCCACTTCAAGGCCTTCTTCGGTCTCGTCTTCGTCGCCTACTTCGAGGTCGTCGTTTTCCAGATCATCGTCGCTCATGTTCTACCTCATGACTTGCGAAAAGCAGATTAGTTATAGCCCAGCTTCGCCATCTGTTCGAAGGCTGCCAGAAAAAATTCAACATCCGCCGGCAATCAGCGGTTATGCCTCTTCACCGTACAAGGTGGCGAGGACTTTACGAGCACCGCCGTGATCACGGTGCTCGCCCAGATAAACACCTTGCCAGGTTCCCAACGCCAGCCTTCCTGCCGTAACCGGCAGGCTGAGCTGGCAACCGAGCACGCTGGCCTTGAAGTGCGCCGGGAGGTCGTCCAGGCCTTCGTCGTTGTGCTCATAACCGGCGGCTCCTTGTGGGATCAGCCGATTGAAAAATCGTTCGAAGTCTCGACGTACCGCCGGATCGGCGTTCTCGTTGATGGTCAACGAGGCCGAGGTATGCTGCAGCCACAGATGCAACAGACCAACACGACACGCCTTGAGTTCAGGCAGGCCGGCCAGCAACTCGTCCGTCACCAGATGAAAGCCCCGGGGCCTTGCCCGCAGGGTTATCAGCGTCTGTTGCCACATACAGATCTCCGCACGTTCGGCGCGCATTCTAGCGCGCTCTGGGAAAAAACAAAGGCCCTAATATTCTTGCTTCGATGTAAGCCTTTGGCGGTATAAAAACCCATGTCGCATCCACAACAAAAGGCGTCGGAAAAACCGCCGCATCCTGTGAGCAATGACAAATTCCAGGCAAAAAAATGCCCGGCGAACCGGGCATTTTTTAGGGCGCGTATTTACAGGTTATAGCCACGCTCGTTGTGCTGGGCCAGGTCCAGGCCCACGGCTTCTTCTTCCTCGGTGACACGCAGACCCATGACGGCATCCAGCACCTTGAGGATGATGAAGGTGACGATCCCGGTGTAGACCACCGTGAAACCCACGCCTTTGAATTGAATCCACACTTGCGCGCCGATGTCGGTCACGGTGCCGAAGCCACCCAGTGCCGGAGCGGCGAACACACCGGTCAGGATCGCGCCGAGGATACCGCCGATGCCGTGTACGCCGAAGGCGTCCAGGGAATCGTCATAACCGAGCTTGCGCTTGAGGGTGGTAGCGCAGAAGAAGCACACCACGCCCGCCGCCAGGCCGATGACCAAGGCGCCCATCGGGCCCACGGTGCCGGCAGCCGGGGTAATTGCAACCAGACCGGCCACCACGCCCGAGGCAATGCCCAGTGCGCTTGGCTTGCCGTGGGTGATCCACTCGGCAAACATCCAGCCCAGCGCCGCCGCAGCGGTCGCGATCTGGGTCACCAGCATCGCCATGCCGGCGGTGCCGTTGGCGGCGACAGCAGAACCGGCGTTGAAGCCGAACCAGCCGACCCACAGCATGGCCGCGCCCATCAGGGTGTAACCCAGGTTGTGCGGCGCCATTGGGGTAGTCGGGAAGCCTTTGCGCTTGCCCAATACCAGGCACGCCACCAGACCTGCGATACCGGCGTTGATGTGCACCACGGTGCCGCCAGCGAAGTCCAGCACGCCCCAGTCCCACATCAGGCCGCCGTTGCCGGACCAGACCATGTGCGCAATCGGTGCATACACCAGGGTGAACCACACGCCCATGAAGATCAGCATGGCGGAGAACTTCATCCGCTCGGCAAATGCGCCGACGATCAGGGCCGGGGTGATGATGGCGAAGGTCATCTGGAAAGTGATGAACACCGCTTCAGGGAACAGCGCCGCCGGACCGGTGATGCTCGCCGGCGTGACGCCCGCCAGGAACGCCTTGCCCAGGCCACCGACGAAGGAGTTGAAATTGACGACGCCCTGCTCCATGCCGGTGGTGTCGAACGCGATGCTGTAGCCATAGATGACCCACAGGACGCTGATCAGACCGGTAATGGCAAAGCACTGCATCATCACGGAAAGAAGGTTTTTCGACCGGACCATGCCACCGTAGAACAGTGCCAGGCCGGGAATGGTCATGAACAGTACAAGAATCGTGGCCGTGAGCATCCAGGCGGTGTCGCCGGAGTTCAGGACAGGGGCTGCCGCTTCTTCTGCCATGGCCAGGCCAGGCATTGCGAAGGACAACAGGGCTCCTAGCCCTGCGAATTTACGCAGAGTCATATTGTTTTCTCCTGGGGCGTTGGGTTTGGCGGCTTAGATGGCGTCGGTATCGGTTTCGCCGGTACGGATGCGGATAGCCTGTTCCAGATTGACCACAAAGATCTTCCCGTCACCGATCTTGCCGGTGTTGGCGGCCTTGGTGATTGCCTCGATCACCCGGTCAAGATCCTTGTCGTCAATGGCGACATCGATCTTCACCTTGGGCAGGAAATCGACCACGTATTCCGCGCCGCGATACAGCTCGGTGTGGCCCTTCTGCCGACCGAAGCCCTTGACCTCAGTAACGGTAATGCCCTGCACGCCGATCTCGGACAACGACTCGCGCACGTCGTCCAACTTGAACGGCTTGATGATGGCAGTGACTAGCTTCATGAAACTTTCTCCCGAATTGGTGGACTTGCCCCAGGAAAACAAACCCGACTCAAGTCTAAGCGCAGTGCCTGGCTTTGTAACGCGTCGTCGGCCCAAGTTGCCCGACAGGTGCCAGTTAACCGATCCTGACGAAACTCCCCGTTCCGCCTGCTGCACTGCATTCGTCACAGCGACTGCATCAGTGCATGGGTCATCAGCCTCTAAGCAGAAACCTTGCCATCTGCACCCAAACCCTCTGATTTCAATCTCTTGGCCACCTGCTCGACGTGCACTGCGTCATGAACCGCAACGTTACGCACAACAACAGTGCAGCAACGCCCGGCGCAATGCGCGAAAAGCGTGCATCCCCGGCTTGCGAATTGACTATAGACACTGCGTGGTACACTGCCCGCCATCGTTTCCAGGACACCTGCACATGCTTGCGCCCAAAGACCTCCTCGACGCCCTGAGCGGCCACGCCTCCCGCCTCTTGAGTGGTGACACGCCGCTGCCCAAAAGCGAAATCGAAAGCCAGTTCAAGGCCCTGCTGCAAAGCGGCTTCAGTAAGCTGGACCTGGTCAGCCGGGAAGAATTCGACAGCCAGATGGTCGTGCTGGCCCGGACCCGGGCACGGCTCGAAAGCCTGGAGGCCAAGGTCGCGGAGCTGGAAGCGCGACTGGCTCCGGCACAGGAATAAGCAGCCCCTGCGGGCCACTCAACCCCTCGCAACATGTTGAGATGGGGCCGTGGTCAGTGCCAGCGGCAGCTCCAGGATAAACAGCGCGCCGTGGCCCGGCCCGGTGCTCTGTACGGTCAGATCGCCGCCCATCTCGTGCGCAGCCAGAATGCAGCTGTGCAAACCAAAACCATGACCGTCGGCACGCGTGGTGAAACCGTGCTCGAACACCCGCGCAAGATTGTCCTGCGCGATCCCCTCGCCGTTGTCCTCGATCTCGACCCGCACGCGCCCCTCGTCAACGATCTTCAGGCGCAAGACGATCTGCGGCGGCCGGTTAGTACCTGCGTCCAGCGCCTGCTTGGCGTTGTTGATCAGATTGACCAGGATCTGCAGCACTCGGTGCTTATCCAGCGGCATTTGCGGGGTATCGCTGAATTCCTTGATCAGCGTGATGTGGTGGCGGGCCAGGGACACATCGCAAATGCGCACCACATCCTCGACCAACTCTCGCAGCGAGCCCGGCTCCAAGACACTGGCATTACCGGCGTAGGACTGCTGGGTGGCGACGATTTCCTTGATGTGGTCGATTCGACGGGTCAATTGCGCCAGCTCGGCGATCATGCCTTGCTGCTCGACGGCCAGCGCGTCGGCCAGCTTGTCGAGATAGTCGGGTAGCGCGCGCCCTTTCGGATCAGTGCTGATGAAGTCGCCGAGATCATCGGGATGGTCCTTCATCAACTGGGCGACCTTGGCCACCGCAGGCCCCTTGGAGGTGTGCACCTTATCGTAGAGGACCTGGGCTGACACATTCACGCTGTTGAGCACATTGCCCACGTTGTGCAGCACATTGGTGGCGATCTCCGCCATGCCGGCCCGGCGCGCAGTGGTCACCAGTTCGGCCTGCGCCTCGCGCAATTCGTCGTTGACCTTGGCCAGTTGCTGCGGGCTGGGGATCTTCAGGGCCGCCGGCACCAACCGCACCAGCAGGATGGCGGTAATCACCGAGGCGATCGCAGTGATCACCTTGACCAGCGCCGCCAGCCAGTAATAGGGCTGCCAGATGGTCAGGATCTCCATCACATGACTGGTCCCGCAGGCCAGGATAAACACGCCGAAAGCCGCCAGCATCCAATCGAACGGCACATCCTTGCGCTTGTGGATGAAGTACAGGAGGGTGAAGGGAATGGTGACGTAGGACAGGGTGATCAAGCCGTCGGCGATCACATTGGTCCACAGCAAATCCGGACGCCACATGTAGCAATGCCCGTGAGGCATGAAGCGCTTGTCGGTTAACAGAGCCAGCAGATCGTTCATGGCCACTTCCTCGCTGTGCCGTTGATACCGCCAAGTGCCGACTGGGCAAAATCGAGTCTAGCAGAGGGCGGCGGCCGGATATTTTGCGGCGGCACCGGTTGGACGATAGGGTGTTGGTCGTCCTTCGGCTGTCACTTACCCTCGAAACATCCTGCCAAATTTCTCCCCTCAATTACTGCGCCCAAGTTCATCCCCACGACTAATCTTCAAGAGCCGCAGGACGCGGCGCCCCATTCACTCAAGGAACGATTCATGTCGCTTGCCATTGTCCATAGCCGCGCCCAGGTAGGGGTCGAGGCGCCTGCCGTTACCGTTGAAGTCCACCTGGCCAATGGCTTGCCGTCGCTGACGATGGTTGGCCTGCCGGAAGCGGCGGTCAAGGAAAGCAAGGATCGGGTGCGCAGCGCGATCATCAACTCGGGGCTGAATTTTCCGGCGCGGCGCATCACCCTGAACCTGGCGCCGGCGGACCTGCCAAAAGACGGCGGCCGCTTCGACCTGGCCATCGCCCTGGGGATCCTCTCGGCCAGCGTGCAGGTGCCGACCCTGACCTTGGACGACGTGGAATGCCTCGGCGAACTGGCCTTGTCTGGCGCAGTGCGCCCAGTGCGCGGGGTATTGCCCGCGGCGCTGGCGGCGCGCAAGGCCGGGCGCATGCTGGTGGTGCCACGGGCCAATGCCGAGGAAGCCTGCCTGGCCTCGGGGCTGAAGGTGATCGCCGTGGACCATCTGCTGGAAGCGGTGGCGCACTTCAACGGTCACACGCCGGTCGAGCCGTTCGTTTCCAATGGGCTGCTTTCGGCCAGCAAACCCTACCCCGACCTGAATGAAGTACAAGGCCAGGCCGCGGCCAAGCGGGCGTTGCTGATTGCTGCCGCAGGGGCTCACAACCTGCTGTTCAGCGGGCCACCGGGCACCGGCAAGACCTTGCTGGCGAGCCGTTTGCCCGGGCTGTTGCCACCACTGGCCGAGAGCGAAGCCCTGGAGGTCGCAGCCATTCAGTCGGTGGCCAGTTGCGTGCCGTTGAGCCATTGGCCGCAACGTCCGTTTCGCCAGCCACACCACTCGGCTTCCGGCCCGGCGCTGGTCGGTGGCGGGTCAAAACCGCAGCCAGGGGAGATCACCCTCGCCCACCATGGCGTGCTGTTCCTGGATGAGCTGCCGGAATTCGACCGCAAGGTGCTGGAGGTCTTGAGAGAACCGCTGGAGTCCGGGCACATCGTAGTGTCTCGCGCCCGTGACCGGGTGCGCTTCCCGGCGCGCTTCCAGTTGGTGGCGGCGATGAATCCCTGCCCTTGTGGATATCTTGGCGAGCCCAGCGGCCGCTGCGCCTGTACACCGGACATGGTACAGCGCTACCGCAACAAACTCTCCGGCCCGCTGCTGGACCGCATCGACCTGCACCTGACCGTCGCCCGGGAAGCCACGGCGTTGAACCCCAAGCGTGACCCCGGGGACGATACGGCCACGGTCGCCGAGCGCGTCGCCGAAGCCCGGGAGCGCCAGCACGACCGCCAGGGCTGCGCCAATGCCTTCCTCGACCTGCCGGGATTGCGCCGGCATTGCAAGTTATCCACAACCGATGAAACCTGGCTGGAAACCGCCTGCGAGCGGCTGACGCTGTCGCTGCGCGCCGCCCATCGCTTGCTCAAGGTCGCCAGGACACTGGCGGACCTGGAGCAAGCGGGGAGCATTCGCCGCGAGCATCTGGCCGAAGCGTTGCAGTACCGGCCGGCTACGGCTTGAACCGCTTTATGGCTTGCTCAGGTCCACCAACGGTGTTTGCCGAACCTCGGTTTTTTGACCGTTCTGGATCGTATCGATGCGCTTGAGCGCCTTATCCACAGCGCCCTTATCTGCCAACAGGCTGTAGTGGATCTGGAATTGCTTGTGCTCTTTCGGCGCGATGGTGGGCACCAGGCCCAAGGGGCGCTGATACCGGCGGTTATAGGAAAAACTGGTGCCTGGCTCCAGCCCGGTCACGTAGCCCTGGCCTTGGGTATCCGTGTTTTTCCACAGGGAGAACACGGGCAGCGTGCTGGTATTGAAGCCCACCGACACCCCGAGACTGCCGGCCTTGTTGTGCAACACCGTGAGGGTGTCGCCCTTGGCGTCGGCGTAGGGCACGACGTTATAAACGGTTTCGTCGTAATCCTTGGTCGGACCCCGGTAGGTCTGCCAGTCGGCCAAGTCGCCCTTGGCCTTATCGTTGAACGGCGAGACCTGCTTGACCGGTGCCGCGAAACGAGCGCCCTGCTCCAGGAAAGGCGTGCTGAAATTGCTGTGGTAGAGCGCTTGGTATTCCTTCGGGTAATCGCCGTTGTTGGTCAGCGTGTCGTTGAGCGCGAACGTCACGCTGCCGGGCTCGGTGACCAGTTCGGTCTGCACCGAGAAATCGACCTTCTTGAATGCCTGCTCCTTCAACTCGCCCCGCAGGGTAATGGCGTAGGGCGGTTTCTCATCGATGTGCAAGGTGACTTTGTTAGCCGGAATATTCGCGGCGCGACCGTGCAGGGTCAGCAGCTCGCCATTGTCCATGCCGGGATGGCCGACCCATTCGTAGCCGCAGCGGGTGACCAGCTCGTTGAAGCCTTCAAGCCAACCCAACCCGCCTCGGCCGTTGAGCTCGATGAACGCCGGGTTGACCACTTCCTTGACGGGCGAATCCCATCCCATGCGCACGTCGCCAACCGATGCCTGCAGCACATTCATGCCACGGGTCGGGACCACTGAAAGCTTCAGGGTGCCGTTGTCGATGTCGACCACGCTGACACCCTCCTGCCGACCACCGTGCAGGGTGCGCATCGTCACGGAAAAGGGTTTGTCGGTCTTCACGCCGAGTTGCTGGCTGGTGATTTGCCAGGGTTGGGCGGCTTTATCGGTATCCAGCAGGACGTAATCCCAAGCCATCGCATGGGAAGCAGCGCCCAAGGCGCCAAGGGTAACGAGCAGTTTGAGCGGAGTCATGGTCACGACCTTTTATTGGAGTTGTGCGGTTTTTATAGACTTGAAGAAACGTTTCAGCAAGCTTAAAAACAGCAATTTCCTTAAAAAGCACAGCGACAACACCAGCAGTTTTTTGTGGGAGCGAGCTTGCTCGCGATGACTTTCGTCCGGCCGACCTCAAACCCGTGGCGAGGGAGCTTGCTCCCGCTGGCCTGCGAAGCAGGCCCCAGCCTATCTCCAGGTGGACCGCGTTAACCGGTTTGCGACTGCTGCGCAGTCGAGCGGGAGCAAGCTCCCTCGCCACAGGTGATTGGCTTGGCTTGCGGTTCAGGTATTGGATACAGAGGGCTGTGGTGACTGACTGCCGCCTTCGCGAGCAAGCTCGCTCCCACACTGATTCCAGGCAGGCGCAAGAGGTAGGATCACCACAAATTCCCTTGTGGGAGCGAGCCTGCTCGCGATGGCAGTGGGTCAGCTGACAGAGATGTGACTGACAAGACGCCTTCGCGAGCAGGCTCGCTCCCACATTAATCGCGGGGGTGCCTGCTCGCGGTGGTTGCAGAGGCCTCAGCGGAACCGATCCACCTCTTGGCGCAGGTCCTGGGCGAGTTTTTCCAGTTCTTTGGCGGTGAGCGCCAGGTTCGAGACCACTTGGCGCTGTTCGCTGTTGGCCATGGCGATGCTCTGCAGGTTGCTGCTGAGCAGGGTCGCGGTGCTGCTTTGTTCCTGGGTGGCAGTGGTGATCGCCGCGAATTGCTGGCCAGCCGAGCGGCTCTGCTCGTCGATGCGCGCCAGGGCCGAGGCCACGTTGGCATTGCGCGACAAGCCTTCCTGCATCAGCAGGTTGCCCTGCTCCATGGTGCTGATGGCATTGCCGGTTTCCTGCTGGATGCTGTTGATCATGCTGGAGATTTCGTCAGTGGCCTGGCGGGTGCGGGACGCCAGGCTGCGGACTTCATCGGCCACCACGGCGAAACCACGGCCCTGTTCGCCAGCGCGGGCAGCCTCGATGGCGGCGTTTAATGCCAGCAGATTGGTCTGCTCGGCAATCGAGGTGATGACACCGACGATGCCGCCGATCTCCTGGGAACGCTGGCCCAGGGTATTGATGACCGAGGCCGTGCTGTTCAGAGCGCCGGCAATTTGCTCCAGGGACGACGACGCCTCATCCATCGAGGTCCGGCCAATGCGGGTTTGCTGGGCATTCTCCTGGGCCAGGCGCTCGGTATTGCCCATGTTGTCGGCAATGTTCAAGGAGGTCGCACTGAACTCTTCCACCGCGCCAGCCATGCTGGTGATTTCGCCGGACTGCTGCTCCATGCCCTCGTACGCCCCGCTGGACAACCCGGACAGGGCCTGGGCGCGGCTGTTGACTTCCTGGGAGGCCTTGCGGATGTGCTCGACCATGGTCGACAGGGCCTGGCTCATCTGGTTGAAGGCACGGGCCAGCTGACCGATTTCGTCATGGCTCGATACGTTCAGGCGCACGCTCAGGTCGCCAGCGCCCAATGCTTCGGCCTGGCGCACCAAATCCCCCAGCGGTGCCAATTTGCTACGCAACAACCACATCGCCGAGCCGACCGCCAACAGCATCGCCAGCAGGCTGCCGATGGCCAACTGCGTACCGACGCTCCAGGTCACGGCGCGGATCTCGGTTTTCGGCATGCTCGCCACCACCGCCCACGGCCCACCCTCGAACGGCACGGCAACGCTGTAGAAGTCTTCGGCGGTATCGGCCCAGAACGCACCCTTGCCCGGTTTTTTGATCAGGCCCGTAATGGCCACGGTCGCATTATCCAGCGCCTGTACACCTGCCGGCGGCACCAGCCATTTGTTTTGCTCATCCAACAAGGCCAGCGAACCGGTCTGCCCAATGCGGAAACGCTTGAGGTTTTCGAACTGCGCGTTTTGCGCATCGGTGTAATCGAAGCCTACATACAACACGGCGATGATCTTGCCGCTGCTGTCGCGTACGGGCGTGTACTGCGACATGTAGAAGCGCCCGAACAACAGGGCCCGGCCGATGTAGCTCTGCCCGCTGATCACCGGACCGTAGGCTGGACCGGCGCGGTCGAGCACGGTGCCGATGGCCCGCGTGCCGTCCTGTTTACTGACGGACGTGCTGACGCGAATGAAATCGTCGCCGCTGCGCACGAATATCGTGGCCACACCGGCGGTCATCGCTTTGAAGTCATCCACTTCCTTGAAGTTGTTGTTCAACACCTCGCTGCCCAGGTTCAAGCCTGGGGTCTGTACCCCCGCCACCGTCACCGGCTGGTCTGGATGCACGGTCAAACCCGCGCTGAAGCGCTTTTCGAACAGGCCGGCCAAGCGCTGGGTGCTCTCACGCAAGGTGCTGTGGAAGGTATTGAGCTGATCGGCCATCAGGCGCGCTTCGCTGGCCAAGTGCTCTTCACGGGTGGCAAGGTTGGCGGTGTCCAGGGAACGCAGGGCGAAGACGGTACTGCCGGAGATCACGACCGCCAGTATCACGGCAAGGGCAAGGCCTAGCTGCGAGGCGATCCGGGCGCGGGGTTGAGACATGATGGCTCCTGGCCGAGAGACCGGATCATCCTGATCACGTCGCACGCTCGGCATTTTATTCGGGTGAGGTGTAAGTAGACCCTTTCTGAACGAGGGTTCCATCTTCACGGATTCGGCGGCAAAGCCAAATACTTGAGCGGTTTGGACGGATTAATGCCAAGTGGCTAGCACGCCAACTGCAACGTTTCAGCCCAGACGCTGCACATCGGGCAATTGCATGGCCTTGACCTCGCCCTGGAGAAAGTCGCTGAGCCGACGCAAACGTTCACCTCCCGGCCGGGTTTTCGGCCAGACCAGGTAATAGTGCTCGCCACTGGCAACCGCCGTCGGCCATGGCAGGCTCAGGCGTCCTTGGGCAACGTCCTCGGCCACCATCAGCAGGTCGCCCATGGACACCCCATAGCCGCGTGCCGCCGCGATCATGCCCAGCTCCAGGGTATCGAACACCTGCCCACCCTTGAGCGAGACCTTGTCGGCCAGGCCCATGCGTTGCAACCAGTTGCGCCAGTCCCGGCGATCCGGCGTCGGGTGCAGCAGTTCGGCGCTGGCCAACCGCGCCACATCCCAGGGCTGATCGTTCAGCAGGTTCGGCGCGCCCACCGGAATCAACTCCTCGGGGAACAACAAACTAGCCTCCCAGTCCGCCGGAAAATGCCCGTTACTCAGCAAGACGGCGCAATCGAAGGGCTCGACGTTGAAGTCCACCGAATCGATGTCCATCCAGGCACTGGTCAGTTGCACCTCGTTGCCGGGCTGCAGATGCCGGAAACGGCTCAGGCGCGCCAACAGCCAGCGCATGGTCAATGTGGAGGGTGCCTTCATGCGCAAGATGCCGTCTTCGCCATGCAAGGTGTGGCAGGCCCGCTCCAGCGCCATGAAACCCTCGCGCACGCCCGGCAGCAGCAGCCGCGCCGCCTCGGTCAATTGCAGGTTGCGACCGCTGCGCTGGAACAGCCGACAGGCAAAGTGATCTTCCAGGGTGCGAATGTGCCGGCTGACGGCGCTCTGGGTAATAGACAGCTCTTCGGCGGCCCGGGTGAACGAGCTGTAGCGTGCCGCGGCTTCGAATGCCCGCAGCGCATAAAGCGGAGGAAGACGACGAGGCATCGCAAAGGCTCCATGGCGGTGTTTGCAAACCCTACCAGAAACGCGCCCAGCATGAGTTTTAATCATGCCAGCGATCTTTTTTATCCTTTTGTGCAATCCGTCTAGAGCGCCGAGAATCGTCGCTTTACTGCCTTCTTTGAACAGGGAGCGTGATGATCATGCGGCATCCGGTGCGTACCGAACTCTGGGCCATCCTGCGGCTGGCGGGGCCGTTGATTGCCTCGCAGTTGGCGCACATGCTGATGGTGCTCACCGACACCGTGATGATGGCGCGCCTGAGCCCCGAAGCCCTCGCCGGTGGCGGGCTCGGGGCGGCCACCTATTCGTTCGTGTCGATCTTCTGCATCGGCGTGATCGCCGCGGTGGGCACCCTGGTTGCGATTCGCCAGGGCGCAGGCGATGTCGAGGGCGCTACCCGGCTGACCCAGGCCGGATTATGGCTGGCCTGGTTGATGGCGCTGATGGCCGGGTTGCTGCTGTGGAACCTCAAGCCGGTGCTGCTGATGTTCGGCCAGACCGAAACCAACGTACTGTCCGCCGGGCAGTTCCTGCTGGCGCTGCCATTCGCCCTGCCCGGCTACCTGAGCTTCATGGCCCTACGCGGCTTTACCAGCGCCATCGGCCGAGCCACGCCCGTAATGGTGATCAGCCTCGGCGGTACGGTGGCCAACTTCCTGCTCAACTACGCGCTCATCACCGGCATGTTCGGCCTGCCGAAACTCGGCTTGATGGGCATCGGCCTGGTCACGGCCATCGTCGCCAATTGCATGGCCCTGGCGCTGGCCTGGCACATCCATCGGCACCCGGCCTACCGTGCCTATCCGCTGCTGGATGGGCTGTCGCGGCCCAACCGCCAATACCTCAAGGAACTGTGGCGCCTGGGCCTGCCAATTGGCGGCACGTACGCAGTGGAGGTCGGGCTGTTCGCGTTCGCCGCGCTGTGCATGGGCACCATGGGCAGCACGCCGTTGGCGGCTCACCAGATCGCCCTGCAAATCGTCTCGGTGGCGTTCATGGTGCCGGCCGGGATGTCCTACGCCATCACCATGCGCATCGGCCAGCACTACGGCGCCGGGCAACTGCTGATGGCGCGCCTGGCCGGGCGGGTCGGGATCGGCTTCGGCGCGGCCGCGATGCTGGCGTTCGCCATGGTGTTCTGGTTGTTGCCCCATCAATTGATCGGCTTGTTCCTGGACCACGACGACCCGGCGTTTCGCGAGGTGATCAACCTGGCGGTGAGCCTGTTGGCGGTGGCGGCGTGGTTCGAGCTGTTCGACGGCACGCAAACCATCGCCATGGGCTGCATTCGCGGACTCAAGGACGCCAAGACCACCTTCCTGGTGGGCCTGGGTTGCTATTGGCTGATCGGTGCGCCGTCGGCGTGGTGGATGGCTTTCCACTTGAACTGGGGGCCAACCGGTGTCTGGTGGGGCCTGGCCCTGGGGCTGGCCTGTGCGGCCGTGAGCCTGACGCTGGCGTTTGAGTGGAAGATGAAGCGGATGATTCGCAGTGAGCCTGGGCGGCCCGGATTCGAAGCGATCCAGGCCAAATGAAAATCCCCTTGTGGGAGCGGGCTTGCTCGCGAAGGCGGTGGGTCAGCCGGATACTCTTGGACTGACACTCCGCCTTCGCGAGCAAGCCCGCTCCCACAGGGTGTTGCGTCAGCTGATTTCCAGCATCGACTGCTGATCACCCTCGAACGTCAAATATTCAACCAACTCCGGCAACGGCAACGGCTTGCTGATCAGGAAACCCTGCACCTGGTCGCAACCGAAACCGCGTAGCAGGTCCAGTTGTTCCTGGGTTTCCACACCTTCGGCCACCACCTCCAGGTTGAGGTTGTGGGCCAGGTTGATCATGGCGTGCACCAGTTTGCGGTTCTCTTCGCGCTGTTCCATGCCGCCGACGAAGCTCTTGTCGATCTTGAGCAAGGCGATCGGCAGGCTGTTGAGGTGCACGAACGACGAGAAGCCGGTGCCGAAGTCGTCCAGGGAGAAGCGCACCCCCAGGCGGCCCAAGGCATCCATGGTCTGCTTGACCAGTTCGCTGCGGCGCATGACGGCGGTTTCGGTGAGTTCGAATTCAAGCCATTGCGCCTCGACACCCCGCTCGGCAATCAGCCGGCTCAAGGTCGGCAGCAACTGGCTGTCCTGGAACTGCCGGAACGACAGGTTGACCGCCATGTGCAACGGCGCCAGCCCTCGCTCGCGCAGGGCCTGCATGTCCCGCAGCGCCCGGGAAATCACCCAGTAGCCCAGCGGCACGATCAGGCCGCTCTGTTCGGCCAGCGGCACGAACTCACTCGGCGGCAGCAAGCCGCGCTCGCCGTGACGCCAGCGCACCAGGGCTTCGAGGCCGACGATGTGGCCGCCATCGAGGTTCAATCGGGGCTGGTAATGCAGTTCCAACTCGTCGCGGCGCAGTGCCCGGCGCAGCTCGCTTTCCAGGTCGGCGAGGCTGCGGGCATTGCGATTGATGCGCTCGTTGAAGATATGAAAGGTGCAGCCCTGGGTGCTCTTGGCCTGTTGCATGGCGATGTGGGCGTGCCACATCAGCGGATCGGCGCCGGCCTGGGCGCGGGCATGGGCGACGCCCAGACTACAGCCGATCAGCAAGCTTTCACCGTCCACCCAATAAGGTTCGGCCAAGGCCTCGGTAATACGCTCGGCCATCCACTCGGCCCGCTGTGGTGCGCGGCGGGTGTCGATCAACAGGGCGAACTCATCACTGCCCAATCGCGCCAATTGATCGCCAGCCTCGAGCGAGCTCTTGAGCCGCGACACCACTTGCAGGATCAAGCGGTCACCGGCCTGGTGGCCGAGGGCGTCGTTGGCGTGGCGAAAGTTGTCCAGGTCCAGGTGACCGAGCGCCAGGCCACGGCCGTCGTTTTCCGCCAGGCGCGCCGCCAGCAAGGTCTGGAAGCCCTGGCGATTGGCGATGCCTGTCAATGGGTCCTGTTCGGCGAGGCGCTGCAAGGTGTTTTCCAGCACGCCGCGTTCACGCACATGGCGCAAGCAACGACGCAGGGTCGCACCGTCGAGCACGTCGCGCACCAGCCAGTCGCTGACACCGTCGGGGGCAGCCGCCGGCTCGTGCTCAAGCAACAGGATGGTTGGCAGGCTGCAACGACCCGGCGCCGGTTGCAGCGCCGCAACGGTCAGCAACACCGCGTTGCGATTGTCTTCGAACAGGCTGCAGACTGACTCCCAGTTCGGAGCGCTGATCAACACGACCGAGGGCCCCAAGGGCACCAGGCACTCGCGCAAGATTGCTGCCCACTCTGGCTCTTGGGCCAATAACAGCAAACGCAAGGGTTCGACAGGCGTTGACAAGCTGACTCCCTAGACTCTGCAAGGTGGTAGGCGCCGGGCATTATGACCTGCCGATGGGCAATGACCAATGCCAATGGTTCTCAAACACGCGCTTTTCGGTGGTTTTTCCGCTCGAAATGCTACGCAGGACCCAATTGGCTCCACATCCTGCGTGAAAGTGACAAAAGCGGCAAATGACAATCCTGTGTGCGTCACAAGTCGGACAGAGCAGCACAATTCTCTGAGCCTGTTAAAATGCCGGCCCATTTCGCAAACGACTCCCTGAACCCTGTCATGTCCCGACTCAATCCCCGGCAGCAAGAAGCCGTGAACTATGTCGGCGGCCCTCTTTTGGTGCTCGCCGGTGCAGGCTCCGGCAAGACCAGCGTGATCACCCGCAAGATTGCGCACCTGATCCAGAATTGTGGCATCCGCGCCCAGTACATCGTCGCCATGACCTTCACCAACAAGGCCGCCCGGGAAATGAAAGAGCGGGTCGGCGGCCTGCTGCGCGCCGGCGAAGGTCGCGGCCTGACAGTCTGTACCTTCCACAACCTGGGCCTGAACATCATCCGCAAGGAACACGCGCGGCTGGGCTACAAACCGGGCTTCTCGATTTTCGACGAGACCGACGTCAAGGCCCTGATGACCGACATCATGCAGAAGGAATATTCGGGCGACGACGGCGTGGATGAGATCAAGAACATGATCGGCGCCTGGAAAAACGACCTGATCCTGCCGCCCGAGGCCCTGGAAAACGCCCGCAACCCCAAGGAACAGACCGCCGCCATCGTCTATACCCACTACCAGCGCACGCTCAAGGCGTTCAACGCGGTGGACTTCGACGACCTGATCCTGTTGCCGGTCAAGCTGTTCCAGGACCACGCCGACATTCTCGAAAAATGGCAGAACAAGGTCCGCTACCTGCTCGTGGACGAATACCAGGACACCAACGCCAGCCAGTACTTGCTGGTGAAGCTACTGATCGGCAAGCGCAACCAGTTCACCGTGGTGGGTGACGATGACCAGTCGATCTATGCCTGGCGCGGCGCGCGGCCGGAAAACCTGATGTTGCTCAAGGAAGACTACCCGTCGCTCAAAGTGGTGATGCTGGAGCAGAACTACCGCTCCACCAGCCGCATCCTGCGCTGCGCCAACGTGCTGATTTCCAACAACCCCCACGAGTTCGAAAAGCAACTGTGGAGCGAGATGGGCCACGGCGACGAGATCCGCGTGATCCGTTGCCGCAACGAAGACGCCGAAGCCGAGCGCGTGGCCATGGAAATCCTCAGCCTGCACCTGCGCACCGACCGGCCGTACAGTGACTTTGCGATCCTGTACCGCGGCAACTACCAGGCCAAGCTGATCGAGCTGAAATTGCAGCATCACCAGGTGCCTTATCGCCTGTCGGGGGGCAACAGCTTTTTCGGACGCCAGGAAGTGAAGGACCTGATGGCCTACTTCCGCCTGATCGTGAACCCGGACGACGACAACGCCTTCCTACGGGTGATCAACGTGCCGCGCCGGGAAATCGGTTCGACCACCCTGGAAAAACTCGGCAACTATGCCACCGAGCGCAAGATCTCGATGTACGCCGCCACCGATGAAATTGGCCTGGGCGAACATCTGGACAGCCGCTTCACCGATCGCCTGGCGCGCTTCAAGCGCTTCATGGACAAGGTCCGCGAGCAGTGCGCCGGGGAAGATCCGATCTCGGCGCTGCGCAGCATGGTCATGGATATCGACTATGAGAACTGGCTGCGCACCAACAGCTCCAGCGACAAGGCCGCCGACTACCGCATGAGCAACGTCTGGTTCCTGATCGAGGCGTTGAAGAACACCCTGGAAAAAGACGAAGACGGCGACATGACGGTCGAGGACGCCATCGGCAAACTCGTGCTGCGGGACATGCTCGAGCGCCAGCAGGAAGAGGAAGAAGGCGCCGAAGGCGTGCAGATGATGACGCTGCATGCTTCCAAGGGCCTGGAGTTTCCCTACGTGTTCATCATGGGCATGGAAGAGGAAATCCTGCCGCACCGTTCCAGCATCGAGGCCGACACCATCGAGGAAGAACGGCGCCTGGCCTATGTCGGCATTACCCGGGCACGCCAGACGCTGGCCTTCACCTTCGCCGCCAAGCGCAAGCAATACGGCGAAGTGATCGACTGCGCACCGAGCCGCTTTCTCGATGAACTGCCGCCGGACGACCTGGCCTGGGAAGGCAATGACGACACGCCAACGGAAGTCAAAGTCGTTCGCGGCAACAGTGCCCTGGCGGATATACGCGCGATGTTAAAGCGCTAGAATCGACTACTTTTTTACCGACTTCAGGCGCTCACGCGCCATCAGAGGAGGCTTCATGGAAGCCCTGCACCAGAAAATCCGCGAGCTAGGCATCGTGCTGTCCGACCAGGTCCTGAAGGTCGATGCGTTTCTCAACCACCAGATCGACCCGCAATTGATGAAGCTGATCGGCGACGAATTCGCCGCGCTGTTCAAGGATTCGGGCATCACCAAGATCGTCACCATCGAAGCCTCGGGCATTGCCCCGGCGATCATGACCGGGCTGAACCTTGGCGTGCCGGTGATCTTCGCCCGCAAGCAACAGTCCCTGACCCTGACGGAGAATCTGCTGT
Source organism: Pseudomonas sp. SWRI179 (assembly GCF_014268705.1). Classification (NCBI taxonomy): domain Bacteria; kingdom Pseudomonadati; phylum Pseudomonadota; class Gammaproteobacteria; order Pseudomonadales; family Pseudomonadaceae; genus Pseudomonas; species Pseudomonas sp. SWRI179. Next base: position 17,610 of record NZ_JABWRA010000038.1, read on the forward strand.
CGGCCACCGTGTATTCGTTCACCAAGAAGACCGAAAGCACCGTCGCCATCAGCCCGCGTCACCTGACCAGCAGTGATCGGGTGCTGATCATCGATGACTTCCTGGCCAACGGCAAAGCCTCCCAGGCGCTGATTTCCATCATCAAGCAGGCCGGCGCCACCGTGGCAGGTCTGGGGATCGTGATCGAGAAGTCATTCCAGGGCGGCCGCGCGGAATTGGATGCACAGGGCTATCGCGTCGAGTCGTTGGCTCGGGTGAAGTCGCTGGCGGGTGGGGTTGTGACTTTCATCGACTGATCACCCCATTCAATCCTGTGGGAGCGGGCTTGCTCGCGAATGCGGTGTATCAGTTAGCATTGATTTGGCTGACACACCGCATTCGCGAGCAAGCCCGCTCCCACAGGGGAATGTACATACCGCTATGGCACTGTCGCCTTGAGCCCCGCCAGCAGCAACCGCTGGGCCAATTCCTCCTTCAACCCCTCGGGACTCGTCAACTGCATCCGCTCCAGATGCCCGGCATATTCCCAGGGCTCCGGTGCATCCAGCGCGGCTTTGCCTAGCTCCAGGATCTCAGTGAGCTTGAACTTGCTCTTGAGCCAGTTCAGCGCCCGTAATAGGTCCCGCTCCAGCCCATCGAAATCACAGCCCAGCGGATACTCGGGAAACAGGTTCGGATGGCGTGCCTGGATCGCCTGCAACCGCTCCGAGGTGTTGTCGGCGAACCGCGGATCGAGACGGAAATCCTTCGGCAGCTTGCCGGCCTTTTGCGCCTGCTCGATCAACCCGGGCTGGAAGCGTGAGTCGCTGATGTTCAGTAACGCCTCGATCACCGCCGCGTCGGTCTTGCCGCGCAGGTCGGCGATGCCGTATTCGGTGATCACGATGTCCCGCAGGTGCCGGGGAATCGTGCAATGGCCGTACTCCCAGACGATATTCGAGCTGATCTCGCCCCCGGCCTCACGCCAACTGCGCAGCAGCAGGATCGAGCGCCCGCCCTCCAGCGCATGGCCTTGGGCAACGAAGTTGTACTGCCCGCCCACACCGCTGAGCACTCGCCCATCTTCCAACTGATCGGCCACCCCGGCGCCCATCAGGGTCATGGTGAAAACCGTGTTGATGAAACGAGCATCGAGGCGTTGCAGGCGCTTGAGCTGTTCCTGGCCGTACAGCTCGTTGATGTAACTGATGCGCGTCATGTTGAATTCGCGCAGACGGCTTTGCGGCAGCTCGCTCAGGCGCTCGTAAAAACTGCGCGGGCCGAGGAAGAATCCGCCGTGTATGCAGATGCCGTCGGGTTGCGCCGCCTCGTCGAGCGTCCCGGCATTGGCCCGCTCCTGGGTCGCCTCGTCGGGGTAGACCTTGCGCCGGATGATCCCGGCCTCCGCCAGCGCCAGCAAACCGTTGACGAACATTTCACTGCAACCGTACAACCCTTTGGCAAACGGCTCGACCCCGCCCTCACGCTCGATCAATTGCGCCCACTGGCTAAGGTTCAGGTCCGCCAGCAACGCCTGGTAGCCGGCGTTATCGGCCTGGCGCGCCAGCAGTGCCGCGGTCAATGCGTCGCCCATCGAGCCGATACCGATCTGCAACGTACCGCCATCGCGCACCAGGGTACTGGCGTGCAGGCCGATCAAATGGTCCTGGAAACCCACCGGCATGTTCGGCGTGGAGAACAACGTGTGGCTGTCCTTTTCGTCGATCAACAGGTCGAAAGCGTCGATGCCGACTTCCGCATCGCCGGGCATGTAGGGCAAGTCGCTGTGGACCTGGCCCACCATGAGAATGGTCTCCCCGGCCTCGCGCCGCTTGGCGATCATCGGCAGCAGGTCGAGGGTGATGTCCGGGTTGCAGCTCAGGCTCAGGCGATCCGGGTGCTCCGGATCGCTCGCCACCAGTTGCGCCACTAGGTTCAAGCCGGCGGCATTGATGTCCCGGGCCGCATGGCTGTAGTTGCTGCTGACGTAGTCTTGCTGGGCCGACGTGCTATGCAGCAGGCTGCCGGGCTGCATGAAGAACTGCTGGACGCGGATGTTGGCCGGCAGGCTGTCCCGCTGCAGGTCCGCCAAGAAATCCAGCTCGGGATAATCACCGAAGACCCGTTCGATAAAGGGTTCGAGGAAGCGTTTCTGCAAACCGTCGCCCAGGTTCGGCCGGCCCAGGCTCAGGGCGGTGTAGATGGTCAGCTGTCGCTCGGGCAGTTGCGCGATGCGCCGGTACAGCGCGTTGGCGAACAGGTTGGGCTTGCCCAGCCCCAGGGGCATGCCGAGATGAATATGCGCCGGCAGGCGCTCGAGCACGTCATCCACCGCCTGTTCGATTGAACACAACTGCACCATCGGACCCTCCAGGACATTCCATGAATGTGGGTTGGACCGAGCTTGCCGGGTCTTGGTTGCGATGAACAGCCCCGAAAAATCCCAGGCGCAAAAAAGCCGCTCGTAAGCGGCTTTTTTGTGAAAGATGTTGGCGTATTACAGGCCAGACATCTCTTTGATGGCGCCCTTGAGGTCGTCATCGGAGCAGTCGGCGCAGGTGCCTTTAGGCGGCATGGCGTTCACGCCAGTAATTGCCTTGGCCAGGATGCCATCGAGACCACCCTGGTGGTCGGCGCGCTCTTTCCAGGCAGCCTTGTCGCCGATTTTCGGCGCGCCCAGCAGGCCAGTGCCGTGGCAAGCGTTGCAGTGTTTTGCGATCACGTCTTTCGGCGTCTTGGCAGCCCCGCCGCCAGCCGAAGCCACGACTTCCATACCCTTGCATTCCTTGCCCTGGACGCAGACCTGGCCGACGGGTTCAAGGCGCTTGGCGATTTCGTCGTTCGGCGCCGCTTGAGCGGTCGCAGCCCATAGGGCCAATACGGTTGCTGGTGCAGCCAGCATTTTCATAATTAGGTTCACGCGTACACCCTCAATGGTGGCTAGTCACGCCTGCGGCCACGGTTTGCAGGCGGGCGCAAGTATAGCGGTAAGCCTGTCACTCTGAAACAACCCCAAAGTCGCAAGGGTCTTGTTTGTCATGACAGCCCAACAAGCGGGCGCCTTGGCCACGCGGGCCTGGCGCCTCTCGGTCTAGAAATTGGCCGGTGTGGCTGCGCTGATCAGTCGCGCCGGCACGTCGAACGGATTACGGAAACGGTGCGGCTTGGTGCTTTCGAAATAATAGCTGTCGCCGGCTTCGAGCACGAAGGTTTCGACGCCGACCACCAATTCCAGCCGCCCTTCCACCAGGATCCCGGTTTCCTCGCCCTCATGGGTGAGCATCTCTTCACCGGTATCGGCACCCGGTGGATAGATTTCATTGAGGAAGGCAATCGCCCGGCTCGGGTGTGCCCTGCCCACCAGCTTCATGGTCACGGCGCCGTCGGAGATGTCGATCAGTTCGTTGGCTTTGTAGACGATCTGGGTCGGTTTCTCCTGGAGGATCTCTTCGGAGAAAAATTCGACCATGGACATGGGAATCCCGCCAAGGACCTTACGCAGCGAACTGATCGAGGGGCTGACGCTGTTCTTCTCGATCATCGAAATAGTGCTGTTGGTGACGCCCGCGCGCTTGGCGAGTTCACGCTGGGAAAGGCCTTTGAGTTTACGAATGGATTGCAGTCGTTCACCGACGTCCAATGCTGGAGCCTCCAGGGAATCAGGTTGTGTGGAAAGTGAGCGTTATCATGGCGACAGCGTTCAGTATTTACAACACTTTGACCCGAATCCTGTGCGGTGAAGCGACTTTCGGTAGGTTGCGCTTCGTGTCAGGCCCCGGAATAGAGCCGTGGCACCCGCCGCAGGTTGCAGAAAATCTGATAAGGAATCGTGTCAGCGGCCTTGGCGACATCGCTGGCGAGGATGTGCTTGCCCCACAACTCCACGGTCGAGCCGAGCCCGGCCTGGGGGACTTGGGTCAAGTCGACAGCCAGCATGTCCATCGACACCCGGCCCACCAACTGGCTGCGCTGCCCCTCCACCAGCACCGGCGTACCGGTGGGGGCCTGGCGTGGGTAGCCGTCGGCATAACCCATGGCGACCACGCCCACCCGGGTCGGTTGCGTGGTCACGAAGCGAGCGCCATAGCCCACCGGCTCGCCGGCAGGCAATTCGCGCACGCTGATGATCTTCGACTCCAGGGTCATCACCGGTTGCAAGCGCGAGGCGACAGCGTTGGGCTCATCAAAAGGCGTGGCCCCGTAGAGCATGATGCCGGGGCGCACCCAGTCGCTGGGTATCTGCGGCCAGCCTAGCACCGCTGGTGAATTGCGCAGGCTGATCGGCGCCACCAGGCCCTGGCGGGCTTTGTCGAAGATCGCCAACTGCTCGGTACTGCTGGGATCGTGCAGTTCATCGGCACGGGCGAAGTGGCTCATCAACACAATCTTCGCCACTTTGCCGCTGGCGAGCAGGCGACGGTAGGCCGCCTGGTAATCCGTCGGATGCAGGCCGACCCGGTGCATGCCGGAATCGAGCTTGAGCCAGACGGTGATCGGCTGGCTCAGAGGGGCTTTTTCAATCGCTTCAAGCTGCCACAACGAATGCACCACGCACCAGAAATCGTGCTCGACGATCAGTGGCAACTCATCGGCTTCGAAAAACCCTTCCAACAGCAGGATCGGCCCACGAATCCCGCCGGCCCGCAATTCCAGGGCCTCTTCGATGCAGGCCACGGCAAACCCGTCCGCCGTGTCCTGCAGCGCCTCGGCGCAACGCACCGCGCCGTGCCCATAGGCGTCGGCCTTGATCACCGCAAGGGCTTTGGCCCCCGTGACTTCGCGGGCCAATTGGTAGTTGTGACGCAGGGCTTGGAGATCGATCAGGGCACGGGCAGGACGCATGGCGGCAGGCTTCTAGGCGGTCATCAATAAAAAACCGGCGCGGGCTGACGGCATGAACCGCCCGCAGCGCCGGAAGAGGGATCGTTTCGGCCGGGAATTAAGGCAGCGCGGCCACGACGGACAGCTCCACCAGAATCTCCGGTTCACACAGCTTGGCCTCAACCGTGGCACGGGCCGGGGCGACACCTTTGGGCAACCATTGGTCCCAGACGGCATTCATGCCTGCGAAATGGGCCTCGATGTCCTTCAGGTAGATCGTCACCGATAACAGCCGCGTCTTGTCAGTCCCGGACAGGTCCAGCAAGCGTTCGATATTGGCCAGGCATTCGCGGGTCTGCTGTTCAATACCGGCGTTCATGTCGTCGCCGACCTGCCCGGCCAGGTAAACGGTGCCGTTGTGCGCGACAACCTGGCTCATGCGGTCATTGGTGAGCTGGCGCTGGATTGACATGTTTTGCAGACTCCTGGTGTTTGCTACCGTAACGGGAAATATCGAGGCCTTCGGCGCTGATCTGCGGCTTTTTCTTTGCCATCAGGTCGGCCAACAGGCGACCGGAACCACAGGCCATGGTCCATCCAAGGGTGCCATGGCCGGTGTTCAGGAACAGATTCTTGAACGGTGTGGCGCCTACGATTGGCGTGCCGTCCGGGGTGGTCGGACGCAAGCCGGTCCAGAAACTGGCCTGGGCCAGGTCGCCGCCCTGAGGATAAAGGTCGTTGACGATCATCTCCAGAGTTTCGCGCCGACGAGGGTTGAGGGACAGGTCAAAACCGGCGATTTCCGCCATGCCGCCCACCCGAATGCGATTGTCGAAGCGGGTGATCGCGACCTTGTAGGTTTCGTCGAGAATGGTCGAGGTCGGTGCCATGGCCGGGTTGGTGATCGGCACGGTCAGGGAGTAACCCTTGAGCGGATACACCGGTGCACGGATCCCGAGGGGCTTGAGCAGTTGCGGCGAATAGCTGCCCAGGGCGAGCACATAACGGTCGGCGGTTTCCAGCTTGCCGTCGATCCACACGCCGTTGATGCGATCACCCGCGAAGTCCAGGCGTTGGATGTCCTGGCCGAAGCGGAATTGCACGCCCAGCTTCACCGCCATTTCCGCCAGGCGCGTGGTAAACATCTGGCAGTCGCCGGTCTGGTCGTTGGGCAAGCGCAAGGCACCCGCCAGGATGTCGGTGACATTGGCCAGGGCCGGTTCGACCCGGGCGATGCCTTCGCGGTCGAGCACTTCGAACGGCACGCCGGACTCTTTCAACACGGCGATATCTTTTGCCGCGCCATCGAGCTGGGCCTGGGTGCGGAACAACTGCGTAGTCCCCAGGCTACGGCCTTCGTAGGCGATGCCGGTTTCGGCGCGCAGCTCGTCGAGGCAGTCGCGGCTGTACTCGGACAGGCGGACCATGCGCTCCTTGTTGATTGCGTAGCGGTTGGCGGTGCAATTGCGCAGCATCTGCGCCATCCACAGATATTGATCGATGTCGGCAGTGGCCTTGATCGCCAGTGGCGCATGGCGTTGCAGCAGCCATTTAATGGCCTTGAGCGGCACGCCCGGCGCGGCCCACGGCGAGGCATAACCCGGCGACACCTGACCGGCATTGGCGAAACTGGTTTCCATGGCAGGTGCTGGCTGACGGTCGACCACCACCACTTCAAACCCGGCACGAGCCAGGTAATAAGCACTGACGGTACCGATGACGCCGCTACCCAAGACCAGAACGCGCATGTTGATGCCCTCATCGCGGATAACCGCTGACGTTTGTTGTACATAGCTTTGATGGGCGCAGTGTAAAAAAGATCAGCCAGTGCTTTTCACTATATAAACACCTATATTTGGCGAGAATTCTCGGCAAAACCCCTTTTCATGGAGGCGCATCACCTGTGCGTACCAACACCCAGACCAAACGCGAGCTGGACAAGATCGACCGCAACATCCTGCGGATCCTCCAGGCGGACGGACGGATCTCCTTCACCGAGCTGGGGGAAAAGGTCGGTCTCTCCACCACGCCCTGTACCGAACGGGTGCGGCGCCTGGAGCGCGAAGGGATCATCATGGGCTACAACGCCCGGCTCAACCCGCAGCACTTGAAGGGCAGCCTGCTGGTATTTGTCGAGATCAGCCTCGACTACAAATCCGGCGACACCTTCGAAGAATTCCGACGCGCCGTGCTGAAATTGCCTCACGTGCTGGAATGTCACCTGGTGTCAGGAGATTTCGACTACCTGGTGAAAGCACGGATTTCCGAGATGGCGTCGTACCGCAAGCTGCTGGGGGACATCCTGCTCAAACTGCCCCACGTGCGCGAATCCAAGAGCTACATCGTGATGGAAGAAGTGAAGGAGAGCTTGAACCTGCCGATTCCGGATTGATGGCAGCCCCCAAGGCCGCCTTCGAGCAGGCTCGCTCCCACACAGGTAGGTGGCGAACGCTTTCTTGCGAACTACAGAGAGCCCTTGTGGGAGCGAGCCTGCTCGCGAAAGCCGCGACTCGGTATGCCAGACCGCTAGACCAACACCTGCCGAGTGCTGGCCATATATTCATGAATCTGCTTCTCCACACGCGGATGAATCAGTTCCACCGGTCGCCGGCCATTGGGACACGGCAAGGTCGCCGTGGTGCCGAACAGCCGACAGATCAGCGGACGCTCGTCATAGACCGTGCAACCGTTGGGCCCCAGGTGCACGCAGTCGAGCGCTTCCATGGCCGCATCCTGTTCGGCGCGGGTCTTGCGGGGCAAGCGGGCCATTTCCTCGGGCGAGGTGGTGACCGGACCGCAGCAGTCATGGCAGCCCGGTACGCACTCGAACGAGGGAATCTGCTGGCGTAGCGTGCGAATTTTTTGACTGTTGCAGCTCATCGAGACGGTTACCGAGAAGGACTGTCCGGGATTCTGCCTTAAAAGCCGCGGACCAGACAGCGCCAACCGACCGGTGTTGCCCGAGGAGGAATCCCCGGCTTATGCTCCGTAAAATTTCTCAAACAGAACAATCAGGATTACGCACATGAACGCCCGTGTTCAGCAACCTGTCCCGAACCACGCGCACGCCGCCTCTTACTACGCCGCCAGCAGCCTGCCGCAACCGGACCATCCGGTGTTGCAGGGGGAGTTGCGGGTGGACGTCTGCGTCGTTGGCGGCGGGTTCTCCGGGTTGAACACGGCGATCGAACTGGCTGAACGCGGCATGAGCGTGGCGCTGCTGGAGGCGCACCGGATCGGCTGGGGCGCCAGCGGGCGCAACGGCGGCCAATTGATCCGTGGCGTCGGCCATGGCCTCGACCAGTTCGCGCCCATCATCGGCACCGACGGCGTGCGCCAGATGAAGCTCATGGGCCTTGAGGCGGTGGAAATCGTTCGGCAGCGGGTCGAGCGCTTCCAGATTCCTTGCGACCTCACCTGGGGCTACTGCGACCTCGCCAACAAACCCAGCGATCTGGAAGGCTTCGCCGAAGACGCCGAAGAACTGCGCAGCCTCGGTTATCGCCACTCGACCCGACTGCTGCAAGCCGACGAAATGCACAGCGTCGTAGGCTCGGATCGCTACGTCGGCGGATTGATCGACATGGGCTCGGGCCATCTGCATCCGCTTAACCTGGCCTTGGGCGAAGCCGCCGCCGCGCAGCAACTGGGAGTCCGGCTGTTCGAGCAATCGGCGGTCACGCGTATCGACTACGGCCCTGAAGTGAAGGTGCACACCCAACAGGGCTCGGTCCACGCCAAGACGCTGGTACTGGGCTGCAACGCCTACCTCAACGGACTCAACCCGCAACTCGGCGGTAAAGTGTTGCCGGCCGGAAGCTACATCATCGCCACCGAACCCTTGAGCCAGGCGCAGGCACAGGCGTTGTTGCCGCAGAACATGGCGGTCTGCGACCAACGGGTGGCATTGGATTACTACCGGCTTTCGGCCGATCGTCGCTTGTTGTTCGGCGGGGCCTGTCACTATTCCGGCCGCGACCCGCAGGACATTGGCGCCTACATGCATCCGAAGATGCTCAAGGTGTTCCCGCAGTTGGCGGGCGTGAAAATCGACTATCAATGGGGCGGGATGATTGGCATCGGTGCCAACCGCTTGCCGCAGATCGGCCGGCTCAAGGACCAACCCAATGTGTATTACGCCCAAGCCTATTCCGGCCACGGCGTGAATGCCACGCACCTGGCCGGCAAATTGTTGGCCGAAGCCATCAGCGGGCAGCAGAGCAGCGGTTTCGACCTGTTCGCCCAGGTCCCGCACATGACCTTTCCGGGTGGCAAGCATTTGCGCTCGCCGTTGTTGGCGTTGGGGATGTTGTGGCATCGGTTGAAAGAGTTGGTCTAGCCCAACAACCGTGGCGAGGGAGCTTGCTCCCGCTCGGTTGCGCAGCGACCGCAAAATCGTAGGGTCGCTGCGCAACCCAGCGGGAGCAAGCTCCCTCGCCACAGGTTCTTGATCACGTCAAAGCCGCCAGAACGGTTTCAGCCCCTCCTCCCGCGCCTGCTCTCGGCTCAGCCCAACGTCATGCAACTGTTCGGGTGTAAGTTCCAGCAAGGCCTTGCGTGTATGCAGACGATGCCAGAACAGGCCCCAGCGACCGAGGCCGGACGGTGCATTGCGCAATGTCGCGCTGCGCAGCCCTTTCTCTTGCCCTGCCGCCAGTTCCTGACTGTGTAACGTCAGCCGCACATCGCTCAAGCCGTTCATTTTGATCGCTCCTGTTTACTTGGGTAGCCAGAGGTTTCATGATGCGCGGACGGCAAAAAGCAATACAGATTCAACCTAATTCTTTTATAAGCATACAGATTAGGTACTTCGGGTACTGAATCATCATTTTCCAATCCAACTGTATTGGTTGCAGTTGTCCTTCTCATCGGGAGCACACCATGACCCTCTATGTGAACCTCGCCGAACTGCTCGGCACCCGCATCGAACAGGGCTTCTACCGTCCTGGCGACCGGCTGCCTTCTGTACGGGCATTGAGCACGGAGCACGGGGTCAGCTTGAGTACGGTGCAGCAGGCCTATCGCGTGCTGGAGGACAGCGGGCTGGCGATGCCGAGACCCAAGTCAGGTTATTTCGTGCCCGTGAGCCGTGAACTGCCGGACCTGCCGGTGATTGGCCGCCCGGCCCAGCGCCCCGTGGACATTTCCCAATGGGACCAGGTGCTGGAACTGATACGCGCCGTGCCGCGCCCGGACGTGGTGCAACTGGGCCGAGGCATGCCGGATATCCATTCGCCGACCATGAAACCGCTGCTACGCAGCCTGGCGCAGATCAGCCGCCGACAAGACATGCCGGGCCTGTATTACGACAACATCTACGGCAACCTCGCGTTGCGCGAGCAGATCGCCCGGCTGTCGCTGGACTCCGGCTGCCAATTGGGCCCCAATGACCTGATCGTCACCACCGGCTGCCATGAAGCCCTGTCGGTCAGCATCCGCGCCACCTGCGAACAAGGCGATATCGTCGCGGTGGACTCACCCAGCTTTCACGGGGCCATGCAAACCCTCAAGGGCCTGGGCATGAAAGCCCTGGAAATCCCCACCGACCCGCTTACCGGCATCAGCCTGGATGCGCTGGAACTGGCCCTGGAGCAATGGCCCATCAAGGCCATACAGTTGACTCCCAGCTGCAACAACCCATTGGGCTACATCATGCCCGACGCCAATAAACGCGCGCTGCTGAACCTGGCGCAACGCTTCGACGTGGCGATTATTGAAGATGATGTGTATGGGGAATTGGCCTACACCTACCCTCGCCCACGCACCATCAAGTCGTTCGATGAAGACGGCCGCGTCTTACTCTGCAGTTCGTTTTCCAAGACCCTGGCGCCTGGCCTGCGCATTGGTTGGGTCGCGCCAGGCCGGTATCTGGAGCGGGTGCTGCACATGAAATACATCAGCACCGGCTCTACCGCGCCACAGCCGCAGATCGCCATTGCCGAGTTTCTCAAGGGCGGGCACTTCGAACCCCATTTACGGCGGATGCGCACGCAATACCAGCGCAATCGCGACGCAATGATTGACTGGGTCAGCCGCTATTTCCCAGCGGGTACCCGTGCCAGCCGCCCGCGGGGCAGCTTCATGCTGTGGGTGGAACTGCCCGACGGCTTCGATACACTGAAGCTCAATCGAGTCCTGCTGGACCAAGGCGTACAGGTCGCCGTCGGCAGCATCTTTTCGGCATCGGGCAAGTACCGCAACTGCCTGCGGATGAACTACGCTGCCAAGCCAACGGCCCAGATCGAAGAGGCTGTGCGCAAGGTCGGAGCGGCCGCCATCGCACTGTTGAACGAAACCCAGCGCGATGTCGTCTGAACGTTAACCAGGGAAGCAGCACCCAACAGCCGATCACCACCAACAAGCGGAACGATCCTACGTGAGATCCAGACCGATCCTGCCTGCGTTGCTGTTAGTCGCCTCACTGCTGAGCGGCTGCGCCGGTCTTGATGTCACCCGTGAGCCCTCCCAGGCCTTGCCCGCCGCCGAATCCTCGTTCGGCCGCTCGGTCCAGGCCCAGGCCGCGCCCCACGAAGGACGCTCAGGCTTTCGGCTGCTATCGGACAGCACCGAGGCCTTTACCGCCCGAGCCGAGCTGATTCGCAACGCCCAAGGCAGCCTGGACTTGCAGTACTACATCGTCCACGACGGCATCAGTACGCGAATGCTGGTGGATGAATTGCTCAAGGCCGCCGACCGCGGCGTGCGCGTGCGGATCCTGCTGGACGACACCACCAGCGATGGCCTCGACCAGATCATCGCGACCCTTGCCGCTCACCCACAGATCCAGATCCGCCTGTTCAATCCGCTGCACCTCGGACGCGCTACCGGCGTGACCCGTGGCCTCGGGCGCCTGTTCAACCTGTCGCTGCAACACCGGCGGATGCACAACAAGCTTTGGCTGGCCGACAACAGCATGGCCATCGTTGGCGGCCGCAACCTGGGCGATGAGTATTTCGACGCCGAACCCAACCTGAACTTCACCGACATCGACCTGCTCGGCGTCGGCCCGGTGGCCGAACAATTGGGCCACAGTTTCGACCAGTACTGGAACAGCGCCCTGAGCAAACCCATCGAACAGTTCCTGTCCCATCGCCCCACGCCCAAGGACCTGGCCAACAGTCGGCTGCGCCTGCAAGAGTCGCTGGAGCAGACCCACAAGGAAAACCACGCGCTTTACCAGCAATTGACTGCCTACAAGACCCAACCGCGCCTGGATACGTGGCGCGACCAGTTGATCTGGGCCTGGAACCAGGCGCTGTGGGACGCGCCCAGTAAAGTGCTGGCCAAGGGTGAACCGGACCCGCAGCTATTGCTGACCACCCAACTGGCCCCCGAACTGACGGGCGTCCGCAAAGAACTGATCATGATTTCCGCCTACTTCGTCCCCGGCCAGCCAGGCTTGGTGTACTTGACCAGTCGCGCAGACGCCGGTGTGTCGGTGAGCCTGCTGACCAATTCCCTGGAAGCCACCGACGTGCCCGCCGTGCACGGCGGCTACGCGCCGTACCGCAAGGCCCTGCTGCAACATGGCGTGCGCCTGTTCGAGTTGCGACGGCAACCGGGCGACACCGGCGGCAGCGCTCACTTGTTCTACAGCAAGTCCTACGGCGAATCGGACTCCAGCCTGCACAGCAAGGCGATCATCTTCGACCAGCAGAAATCCTTCATTGGCTCGTTCAATTTCGACCCGCGTTCGGTGCTATGGAACACCGAAGTCGGCGTGCTGGTGGACAGCCCTGAACTCGCCGGACAAGTCCGTGAGCTGGCCTTGCAAGGCATGGCGCCGGCCTTGAGCTACCAGGCGAGGCTGGAAGATGGAACGCTTGTGTGGACCACCGAAGATAACGGCCAGACCCACGACCTGGCCCGAGAACCGGGCAGTTGGTGGCGCCGGTTCAATGCCTGGTTCAGCACGACGATCGGACTGGAGCGGATGCTTTAGAGGCGGACAGGTCGCTTTTGTGGCAGACCTTTTGTGGACAGCCTGCCTTGTGGCAGACCGCTTTTGTGGCGAGGGAGCTTGCTCCCGCTGGACTGCGAAGCAGTCCCGGCTTTGCGGTTGCCGCGCAACCGAGCGGGAGCAAGCTCCCTCGCCACAAAAGCCCCCTTGCTACAGGGTTTCGGGTGTTCAAGCGGGCTGGGTGCTCCCAAACGCCCCCTGGCGAACCAGCAGGATCACCAGCCCGAACGCCCCGGCCGCCATGAACAAAGGCAGCGCATGGCCGCTGATCCATTGGCTGCCCGCCCCCGCCACCAGCGGGCCGACCAGGCAACCGAGCCCCCACAATTGTGCGACATGGGCGTTGGCCCTTACCAGCGCATCGTCGCGGTAACGCTCGCCGATCAGGATCAGCGACAACGTGAACAAACCGCCCGCGCTGGCGCCGAACAGCACCCACAGCGGCCAGATCAGCAGGGTATCGATCAGCAGCGGAACCGCCAGGCTCGATAACATCAATGCCACCGCACATCCCGTCAACAGAGCCCGGCGAGACACACGATCGGCCAGGGCACCGATGGGCAACTGCAGCAAGGCATCGCCGACCACCACGGTGCTGACCATCGCCAGCGCGATGTCAGCCGTGAAGCCCTGGCGCAGGCAATACACGGGCAGCAAGGTGAGGATCATCGCCTCGAACGCAGCGAACAACGAGACCGCCCAGGCAATCGCTGGCAAGCCGCGGCAGAACGCCCATAAATCACTGAACGTGACGTTGCCGGCCTCACTGCTGGGTGCACCGCTACGGCCCAGCAGCAACAAGGGTGCGATCAACAACAGCCCAACGCCCACCCAAAACCCGTAGTCATGATCGGTCCCCAGGGCGCCCAGCAGCAGCGGGCCAGACAACTGGCTCAGGGCGTAGCTACTGCCGTATAGCGCCACCAGCCGTCCACGCCATTTTTCAATGACCAACTGATTGATCCAGCTTTCACCCAGAATGAACACCAAGGTCAGAACCACGCCGATCATCAGGCGCAACAGCAACCAGACTGTATAACTGGGCAGCAGCGCCAAGAGCCCGATGGACACTGCCCCACCCCATAGGCACAGGCGCATCAACGCCGCCGTGCCGAACCGCGCCGCCAGACGGCTCGACACCTTGGCCCCAAGCAACACCCCCACGGCCGGCATCGCAGCCATCACGCCAATGGCGAACGAGCCATAACCCCAGCCCTCCAGGCGCAGCGATACCAGCGGCATGCTCACGCCCAGGGCCAGGCCGACGCTCAGGACAGACGCCAACACGGCGAAATAGGTTGCCCAACGCATTTCCACGCTCCTGTGGACAGTGATGTTTCAAGCCCTACGCAAAACAAATGTGGGAGCGAGCCTGCTCGCGATGACGGAGCAACATTCAACAAAGTCGTCGACTGTCATACCGCTATCGCGAGCAGGCTCGCTCCCACAGGGGATCTGTTTCGACCGCCAATCTTCCGCTCATTCTCAACCAATGTGGGGCTTGCTCGCGAAGGCGGAGTGCCAGTCAACTTAGCTGCTGAATGTTAAACCGCTTTCGCGAGCAAGCCCGCTCCCACAAAGGAATCAGCACGGCATGGAGCCCCGGACAGGGTCCGGGGCCGCCCGTGTCAGAGCTTGATCCAGGTCGACTTCAGCTCGGTGTATTTGTCGAACGCATGCAGCGACTTGTCGCGACCGTTGCCCGATTGCTTGAAGCCACCGAACGGTGCGGTCATGTCGCCGCCGTCGTACTGGTTGACCCATACGCTGCCGGCGCGCAGGGCCTTGGCGGTGAGGTGAGCCTTGGAGATGTCCTTGGTCCATACCGCTGCAGCCAGGCCATACGGCGTGTCGTTGGCGATTTCAATGGCCTGCTCGGCGGTGTCGAAGGCGATGACCGACAACACCGGGCCGAAAATCTCTTCCTGAGCGATCCTCATGGCATTGCTCACGCCGTCAAAAATCGTCGGCTCGACATAAGTGCCGCCGGTTTCTTCAAGGATGCGCTTGCCACCGGCGACCAGTTTGGCGCCGTCGCTGTGACCGGCCTCGATGTAGGACAACACCGTGTTCATCTGCTGGGTATCCACCAGGGCGCCGACGTTGGTCGCCGGGTCCAGGGGGTTGCCCGGCTTCCAGCCCTTGAGGGCTTCGATCACCAGCGGCAGGAACGTGTCCTTGATGGAACGCTCCACCAACAGCCGCGAGCCGGCGGTGCAGACTTCGCCCTGGTTGAAGGCGATGGCGCTGGCAGCGGATTCGGCCGCGGCCTGCAGGTCCGGAGCATCGGCGAACACGATGTTCGGGCTCTTGCCGCCGGCTTCCAGCCAGATGCGCTTCATGTTGGATTCACCGGAATAGATCATCAATTGCTTGGCGATCTTGGTCGAGCCAGTGAACACCAGCGTATCGACGTCCATATGCAGGGCCAGGGCCTTGCCGACGGTGTGGCCGTAGCCTGGCAGCACGTTCAGCACGCCTTTCGGAATGCCGGCCTCGATCGCCAGCGCGGCGATGCGGATGGCGGTCAGCGGGGACTTTTCCGACGGCTTGAGCACCACCGAGTTACCGGTGGACAACGCCGGACCGAGCTTCCAGCAGGCCATCATCAGCGGGAAGTTCCACGGCACGATCGCGCCCACGACACCCACCGGCTCACGGGTCACCAGGCCCAATTGATCGTGCGGCGTGGCGGCCACTTCGTCGTAGAGCTTGTCGATGGCTTCACCGCTCCAGCTCAACGCTTGGGCCGCGCCGGGCACGTCGATGTTCAGCGAGTCGCTGATCGGCTTGCCCATGTCGAGGGTTTCAAGCAGGGCCAGCTCTTCGGCATGCTGCTTGAGCAGGCCGGCGAAACGAATCATGGTGGTTTTGCGCTTGCTTGGCGCCAGGCGCGACCAGACGCCGGAGTTGAAAGTGGCGCGGGCATTCTCGACGGCACGCTGGGCGTCGGCCACGTCGCAGCTGGCGATCTTGCCCAGCAGGCGGCCATCGACCGGGCTGAGGCAATCGAAGGTTTCGCCGGACACCGCATCGGTGTACTCACCGTTGATGAAGGCGCGGCCTTCGATTTTCAGGTCGCGGGCGCGTTGTTCCCAATCGGCACGAGTCAGGGTGGTCATGCGTGTGTCCTCCTCTTATTGAGTACGAACGCCGCGCAATGCGCAGCGCTCAAAAGAATTCTGCCCGGCCAGCCTGCTTTCGGCGCTGTTCGGCGCTGTAATTGGTACGGGGCACCCGCCACCCTAAACCAGCGGCTGGTCATGTTTCAATATATTTGACACAGCGGTGGCAAACGGCCTTGCGATGTTCGTTTTAATAAACATAGACTCGAGGCCTTTCCAAGCGATCACTGGGGATCACCCGCATGAGCATTCAGGACATCGTCGACTTCAGCCAGGCCAATACCACCGCCGAACGTTATCGCCCGGACCCGGCCAAGGTGTTCAAGGGCGATCCCGAGCAAGCCGTGTTCAACCACTACAGCAGCCCCTGTGGGCAAATGAACGCTGGCGTGTGGGAAGGCGCCATTGGCCAGTGGACGGTCAACTACACCGAGCATGAATACTGCGAGATCGTCCAGGGCGTTTCCGTGCTGCGGGACAATGACGGCAACGCCAAGACCCTGCGGGCCGGCGACCGCTTCGTGATTCCGGCCGGGTTCAAGGGCACCTGGGAAGTGCTGGAGCCGTGCCGCAAGATCTATGTGGTGTTTGAACAGGCCAAGACCGCGCCGTAAAAGACCGTGACACTTAATCATTGGTCAATCGCCACGGTGACGATTAAAACCTGCCATAGGCACCGCGCAATTTATCGTCGCAGCGGGACGCGCAGGATGCGCGACCAACCCAACCGGTGAGTGCCTTTTCTTTTTAACGATCAGCAAGGAAGCTAGAAATGCCGAATCAAAACGACACCGTTGTCGTGCCGATGCCAGACGACCAGTGCGATATCGCTATCGCCCAGTACACCATTGGCCAAAAATACACCCGCGAGCTGCGTGAAGAAGTTCGCGCGCTGGCCAACGGGGCCCAGGTTCGCCCCGCAGGCCCGAAACACCCTATAACCTACGATCTGCGCCCGCGACGCATCAACCTTGTAACGGATGTCGACGGAATCATCGTCGGCATTAAATGCGGTTGATCCACAGGACCAAAACACAACAAAAAAGGCCCGTATCTCGCGATACGGGCCTTTTTCGTAAGAAGGGAAAAATCAATTACTTGATTTTGCCTTCCTTGTAGATCACGTGCTTGCGAACAACCGGATCATATTTCTTGATCTCGATTTTGTCCGGGGTAGTACGCTTGTTCTTGTCGGTAGTGTAGAAGTGACCAGTACCGGCGCTCGAGATCAAACGAATCAATTCACGCATGATTAGCTCCCTTAAACCTTGCCATCGCGACGAAGTTCGGCCAGCACGACACTGATGCCACGCTTGTCGATGATGCGCATGCCTTTGGCAGATACGCGCAGACGCACAAAACGTTTCTCTTCTTCAACCCAGAAGCGGTGATGCTGCAGGTTCGGCAGGAAACGACGACGGGTTTTGTTGTTTGCGTGGGAAATGTTATTCCCAGTCACCGGACCCTTACCGGTAACTTGACAGACTCTCGACATGCCTCAGCCCTCTAAAACCACATGCCCAACCCGGCATGGGTTGGCCGCTTAATCTCTCAGTCATTTGGCGCCAGGCGCCGCGTTTCTTTAAGGGTCTTACCGGCTACACCTACAGTGAAGGAACCGGGCCCCTAGAAAAGAGCGCTGCTTTATACCAGAAAGACCACAGTGCAACAACAGCCGATGTGATTTGTCTTCCTGGAGGATCATCGGCCAACCGCCCGGGACGGCGGGGACAGAGGCTGGCGCGCCCCCTTACCGCTCGTCGCTGCACGCAGGTTTTTTTCACATACGACAGGTTTTGGCCACCCAAACGTCGCCGCAGCGTGCCGGAAAATGCAAAAAGGGGATAGTCATTTGGCAGCGAGCCCACTAGGGTAGGCCTTTTCCAGACTGCACTCGCAGATGGGCCTTCGACTTGCACAGGAAACCGACCATGCGCCTCGCTGCCCTACCGTTGTTGCTCGCCCCTCTGCTGATCACCCCGCAGGTATTCGCCGCCGCCCTGAGCGTCTGCACCGAAGCTAGCCCGGAAGGGTTCGATGTCGTCCAGTACAACTCCCTGACCACCACCAATGCCTCCGCCGACGTGCTGATGAACCGCCTGGTGGATTTCGACACCGCCAGCGGCAAAGTAGTCCCCAGCCTGGCCGAGCGCTGGGAAGTCTCCACCGATGGCCTGACCTACGTGTTCAAGCTGCGGCCGCAGGTCAAGTTCCACCGCACCGATTACTTCACCCCGCGCCGCGACCTGACTGCCGAGGACGTGAAGTTCAGCTTCGAACGCATGCTCGATCCGGCGAACCCGTGGCACAAGGTCGCGCAAAGCGGCTTCCCCCACGCCCAGTCCATGCAGTTGCCGGCGCTGATCAAGAAAATCGACGCCCTGGATCCGCTGACCGTGCGCTTCACCCTCGATCACGCCGACTCGACGTTCCTGGCGACGTTGAGCATGGGTTTTGCCTCCATCTATTCGGCCGAATACGCCGACCAGTTGATGCAGGCCGGCACGCCGGAAAAACTCAACAGCCAGCCGGTCGGCACCGGCCCGTTCATTTTCAGCCGATTCCAGAAGGACGCCTCGATTCGCTATAAGGCCAACGACGCCTATTTCGGCGGCAAGCCCCAGGTGGATCCGTTGATCTTCGCCATCACGCCGGACGCCAACGTGCGCCTGCAGAAACTGCGCCGCAACGAATGCCAGATCGCCCTGTCGCCCAAGCCGCTGGATGTGCAGGCCGCCCGGCAGGAATCGACCCTGAGCGTGGCCCAGACCGAGGCCTTCATGACCGCGTTCCTGGCGATCAACAGCCAGCATCCGCCCCTGGACAAACCTGAGGTGCGGCAAGCCATCAACCTGGCCTTCGACAAGGCCAGCTACCTCAAGACCGTCTTCGAAGGCACCGCCGAAGCCGCCAGCGGCCCTTACCCACCGAACACCTGGAGCTATGCCAAGCACTTGCCGGGCTATGCCCACGACCCGGCCAAGGCCCGCGACTTGCTGGCCAAGGCCGGCTTGAAGGAAGGCTTCAAGACCACCATCTGGACGCGCCCTTCCGGCAGCCTGCTCAATCCCAACCCAAGCCTTGGCGCACAGCTGCTGCAATCGGACCTGGCGGAAGTCGGCATCCAGGCGGAAATCCGCGTGATCGAATGGGGCGAACTGATCCGCCGCGCCAAGGCCGGCGAGCATGACCTGCTGTTCATGGGCTGGGCCGGCGACAACGGCGACCCGGACAACTTCCTCACGCCGCAGTTTTCCTGCGCGGCGGTGAAGTCCGGGACCAACTTCGCCCGTTATTGCAACCCGGACCTGGACAAACTGATCAGCGCCGGCAAGACCACCGGCGAACAAGGCGTGCGCGCCAAGCTCTACGAACAGGCCCAGGCCCAGATCCAGCAGCAGGCCCTGTGGCTGCCCCTGGCCCACCCCACTGCCTTCGCGCTTACCCGCAAGGATGTGCAGGGTTATGGGGTGAGCCCGTTTGGGCGGCAGGACTACTCCAAGGTCAGCCTCAAGTAACCCCAGCCCACGGACATTTGAAGTTGCAATGGTCCCTGTGGGAGCTTGCTCGCGATAGCGGCGCATCAGACACATCAATGCTGGCTGACCGACCGCTATCGCGAGCAAGCTCGCTCCCACAAAGGGCCTCGCTTCGTCAGACCCGGCCTACATCCACCCCCGCTCCGCCATCGACAACGGTTCCCCATCACCAACGATGAAATGGTCGAGCACCCGCACATCGATCAACTCCAGGGCCTCCTGGAGCCGCTCAGTGAGCACACGGTCGGCCTGGCTGGGCTCGGCGTTGCCGGAGGGGTGGTTGTGGCACAGGATCAACGCAGCGGCGTTATGGGCCAGGGCGCGCTTGACCACCTGCCGGGGATGGACACTGGCGCTGTCGATAGAACCGCGAAACAGCGCCTCGAAGGTCAGCACCTGGTGCTTGGAATTGAGAAACAGGCAACCGAACACCTCGTGGGGTTCGTGGCGCAGCATGGACTTGAGGTATTCACGCACCGCGAATGGGCTTTCCAGTGATGTCTTTTCCCGTGCCCGCTCAGCCAAGTGCCGCCGACTCATTTCCTGGGCCGCCTGCAGCTGGGCAAACTTCGCCGGCCCGAGCCCCATATGATTGCTGAATGTAATCTGATCGGCTTCAAGCAGCGCGCGCAGGCTGCCAAATTGAATCAACAGTTGTCGCGCCAGATCCACCGCGCTTTTGCCTGACACCCCGGTGCGTAAAAAAATCGCCAGCAGCTCGGCGTCCGAAAGACTCCCCGCCCCCAGCGCCAATAACCTCTCCCGCGGTCGCTCGGCCGCGGGCCAGTCACGAATACTCATGGCATCTCCCTGATTGTGGGCGCCGCTGTTCCGTAGCGGTCGCTGTGATATCGTAGCCCATCTTTTTTGCAGGCGATTTGCACCCTGGCAGGCTGCTGCCAAGGGGTTCGCCTTGCACTGACCACTGAAATCGAAAGGCAGGCCTATGCAGCGGCTGTATCGGAAACGCATCGTTCTGGGCGTCGGCGGCGGCATTGCCGCCTACAAGAGCGCCGAGCTGGTTCGCCGACTCATCGACCAGGGCGCGGAAGTACGGGTCGTCATGACCCGTGGCGGCAGCGAGTTCATCACCCCGCTGACCATGCAAGCCCTGTCCGGCCACCCGGTCCACCTGGATTTGCTCGACCCGGCGGCCGAAGCCGCCATGGGCCATATCGAACTGGCCAAGTGGGCCGACCTGGTGCTGATCGCCCCGGCCACGGCCGACCTGATCGCCCGTTTGGCCCAAGGCATCGCCGACGACCTGCTGACCACCCTGGTGCTTGCCACCGACGCCGTGGTCGCCGTCGCCCCCGCCATGAACCAGGCCATGTGGCGCGATCCGGCCACCCAGGCCAACCTGCAATTGCTGGAAAGCCGCGCCCTGAAAGTCTTCGGCCCAGCCTCCGGCAGCCAGGCCTGCGGCGACGTCGGCATGGGGCGCATGCTTGAGGCTACCGACCTGGCCCAGTGCGCCGCCGATTGCTTCCAGCGCCAGGCCCTGACCGGCAAGCATGTGCTGATCACTGCCGGGCCGACCCAGGAAAACATCGACCCGGTGCGCTACATCACCAACCACAGCTCCGGAAAAATGGGCTTCGCCCTGGCCGAAGCCGCCGTCGAAGCCGGCGCCCGGGTGACGCTGATCACAGGTCCGGTGCACCTGCCGACCCCGGACCGAGTCACGCGCATCGACGTGGTCAGCGCCCGGGACATGCTCGCGGCCTGCGAAGCGGCCATCCCCTGCGACCTGTTCATCGCCTCGGCTGCGGTAGCGGACTACCGCCCCGAAGTCGTTGCCCCGCAAAAATTGAAGAAAGACCCTACAAGCGGCGACGGCCTGCTCCTGCAAATGGTGCGCAACCCGGACATCCTGGCCAGCATCGCCACCCGCCCCGACCGACCGTTCAGTGTCGGCTTCGCCGCCGAGACCGAACATCTGCTCGATTACGCCGCCCGCAAGCTCAAGGACAAGAACCTCGACTTGATCGTCGCCAACGATGTGGCCAACCCGAGCATCGGCTTCAACAGCGAAGAAAACGCCTGCAGCGTGATCGACCGCCAGTTGCACGCCACACTTTTCGCCCAGACCAGCAAGAGCAAGATTGCCCGCCAGCTGATCACTTTCATCGCCGAACGTCTGAACCAGGTTTAATGTCATGCACGCTCTACAAGCCAAGATCCTCGACCCACGCATCGGCAGCGAATTCCCGCTGCCGCAATACGCCACACCAGGCTCCGCCGGCCTCGACCTGCGGGCGATGCTCAAGCAGGACACGATCCTGGAGCCAGGCCAGACCCTACTGATTCCTACCGGCCTGTCGGTGTACATCGGCGACCCGGGCCTGGCCGCGCTGATCCTGCCGCGCTCGGGCCTGGGCCACAAACACGGCATCGTGCTGGGCAACCTGGTGGGCCTGATCGATTCCGATTACCAGGGCGAACTGATGGTGTCGTGCTGGAACCGCGGCCAAACGCCCTTCAATATTGCCGTGGGCGAGCGCATCGCGCAGTTGGTACTGGTGCCGGTGGTCCAGGCCCACTTCGAACTGGTCGACGAATTCGACGAGAGCCAGCGCGGCGCCGGTGGTTTTGGACATTCCGGCAGCCATTGACCGCTCGATTGCGGGCCCGGCGTCCTGCCCGGCCCGTTCATGAAGCTTCTGTTTCAGGACAAAAAATGCGCAATGGCTTTCTGCTAGGTTTCCCATCCGGAATCAATGTATTAGGCGAGCGAGGCCGGGGTACCGCTGTCTCATGGCACTTTCCCACCACGAACTCTCTGTCAAAAACGCCGTCATACCCTTCAGCTTGAGCCTGCCGACACCCAGTGTCGGCCTGTCCAGTCACTTTCCTGATAGAGCGCCCCGCCCATGAACACCCCAGCCGCAATCGCCCCGATCTTCCCTGAAAGCATTTTCCGCGCCTACGACATCCGTGGCGTGGTACCGGAAACCCTCACCGCCGAAACCGCCTACTGGATCGGCCGCGCCATTGGCTCCCAGAGCCTGGCCCAGGGCGAACCGAACGTGTGCGTCGGCCGTGACGGCCGCTTGTCGGGCCCCGAGCTGGTCGAACAATTGATCAAAGGCGTTGCCGACAGCGGCTGCCACGTCAGCGACGTGGGCCTGGTGCCGACGCCCGCGCTGTATTACGCCGCCAACGTGCTGGCCGGTAAATCCGGGGTGATGCTCACCGGTAGCCACAACCCGTCGAACTACAACGGCTTCAAGATCGTCATCGCCGGCGACACCCTCGCCAACGAGCAGATCCAGGCCCTGCATACCCGCCTCAAGACCAACGACCTGAGCAGCGGCCAGGGCAGCGTGACCAAGGTCGATATCCTTCCTCGCTACAACGACGAGATCGTCAAGGACGTGAAGCTCGCCCGCCGCCTGAAAGTGGTAGTTGATTGCGGCAACGGCGCGGCCGGCGTGATCGCCCCGCAACTGATCGAAGCCCTGAACTGCGAAGTTATCCCGCTGTTCTGCGACGTGGACGGCAACTTCCCCAACCACCACCCGGACCCGGGCAAGCTGGAAAACCTCGAAGACCTGATCGCCAAGGTCAAGGAAACCAACGCCGACCTGGGCCTGGCCTTCGACGGCGACGGCGACCGCGTGGGCGTGGTGACCAATACCGGCAGCGTGGTGTTCCCGGACCGCCTGCTGATGCTGTTTGCCAAGGACGTGGTGGCGCGCAACCCCGATGCCGAGATCATTTTCGACGTGAAATGCACCCGTCGCCTGGTGCCGCTGATCAAGGAATATGGCGGTCGCCCGCTCATGTGGAAAACCGGTCACTCGTTGATCAAGAAGAAAATGAAACAGAGCGGCGCCCTGCTGGCCGGCGAAATGAGCGGCCACATCTTTTTCAAGGAACGCTGGTTCGGTTTTGATGATGGCATCTACAGCGCCGCGCGCCTGCTGGAGATCCTCAGCAAGGAAAAATCCACGGCCGAAGAACTGTTCGCGACCTTCCCGAACGATATTTCTACGCCAGAAATCAATATCCATGTGACCGAAGAGAGCAAATTCAGCATCATTGATGCTCTGCACGACGCCCAGTGGGGCGAAGGCGCCGAACTGACCACCATCGACGGTGTGCGGGTCGACTACCCACAAGGCTGGGGCCTGGTCCGCGCCTCCAACACCACACCGGTGCTGGTGCTGCGTTTCGAAGCCGACAACGAGGCGGAACTGCAGCGCATCAAGGACGTATTCCACGCCCAACTCAAACGTGTTGCACCTGATCTCCAACTACCGTTTTGATTTTTTGAAGCACTACCGGAGCCCTGAATGACCCTCGAACGCGAAGCCGCCGCCAACACCGCCAAGGTCCTGTCCGAAGCGTTGCCTTATATCCGACGCTACGTCGGCAAGACCCTGGTGATCAAATACGGCGGCAACGCGATGGAAAGCGAGGAGCTCAAGACCGGCTTCGCCCGCGACATCGTGCTGATGAAGGCCGTGGGCATCAACCCGGTGGTCGTACACGGTGGTGGCCCGCAGATCGGCGACCTGCTCAAGCGCCTGTCGATCGAGAGTCACTTCATCGACGGCATGCGCGTGACCGATGCACAGACCATGGATGTGGTGGAGATGGTCCTTGGCGGCCAGGTCAACAAGGACATCGTCAACCTGATCAACCGCCATGGCGGCAGCGCCATCGGTCTGACGGGCAAGGACGCCGAGCTGATCCGGGCGAAGAAACTCACCGTCACCCGCCAGACCCCGGAGATGACCCAGCCGGAAATCATCGACATCGGTCATGTGGGCGAAGTAGTCGGCATCAACACCGACCTGCTGAACCTGCTGGTCAAGGGCGACTTCATCCCGGTCATCGCGCCCATCGGCGTGGGCGCCAACGGTGAGTCGTACAACATCAACGCCGATTTGGTGGCAGGCAAGGTTGCCGAGGCACTGAAAGCTGAAAAGCTGATGCTGCTGACCAACATCGCCGGCCTGATGGACAAGTCGGGCAAGGTCCTGACCGGACTGTCGACCCAGCAGGTCGATGACCTCATCGCCGACGGCACCATCTACGGCGGCATGCTGCCGAAGATTCGTTGCGCGCTGGAAGCGGTACAGGGCGGCGTCGGCAGCTCGCTGATCATCGACGGCCGGGTGCCCAATGCGATCCTGCTGGAGATCTTCACCGATACCGGCGTGGGTACGTTGATCAGCAATCGCAAGCGTCCCTGATAGCTGACACACCAAAATCGCGATCCTTGGCAGTTTTCAAAGTGGATTCAAAACATGAAGTCCATTTTGCACTGGCAGGGCTCGCGTTTTTTTTCGCGAGCAAGAAGACATCAAGCTTACCCTGTCTTGATTTTCAGCGATGATGCCATTTCAACAAACGCTGAAACCACCCGTTTTGCTGAAATACGTGGACTACTTTCACTGAAATGGGTAATTTCAGCATTCGTTGAAAAGGTCTCTGTCAATGAAAATGCTCACAATAAACGCGAAAGAGGCGCTTCAAGACCTCCTAGGCAAAGTACCGGTCATCGAGATAAAAAGCGTGAAGATCTCGCTGCCAGCCAAAACCTGGGCCCCTGATCTCATCGTTGAAATAGACGCTTCGGGAAAGTCGCATTTCCTGGCCTGCGACATCAAAGCCAACGGACAGCCCCGATTTGTTACCGCAGCCATACTCCAACTTCGCGACTACGTCAGTGAAAGGAGTACAGAGATCACGCCTATCGTGATAGCCCCCTACCTTTCGCTTGCTGCGAGACAGGCATGCCGGGAAAAAGGCGTGGGTTATCTGGATCTGGAGGGCAATGCCTGGCTGTCGTTCGATGGTGTATTCATCGACCACCAAGTCGCAGAAAAGCCGCCCTCGGAAAACAGAGGGCTGAAATCTCTCTTCAAGCCGAAGTCAGCACAGATCCTTCGTACGATGTTGCGCGAGCCCGATCATGCATGGCGTGTGATAGAACTCTCCGAAGCAGCCAATGTGAGCTTGGGCCAAGTCAGCAATGTGCGCACGGCCCTACTTGATCGCGAATGGGGACAAGCAACACGCGATGGATTTTTCCTGTGCGATCCTCAATCGCTTCTGGATGCATGGGTCCAAGCCTATGAGGCTCCATCCGGGGAGCGTAAAAAATTCTATACCGCCTTACACGGCAGCTCCCTGGAGAATGCGGCACGCAGCGTAATCGGCGAAAAAGGCTATGGACGCACGGTATTTTCCTCGTTTTCCGCCGCACAATGGCTCGCCCCCTACGCCCGAGTCAGCACGAATTATTTTTACGCCGACAGTGAAGGCCTGGAAAAATTAATCACAGCTCTGCAACTGGTCCCCGTCACCAAGGGTGAAAATGTGGTGATTACCCTCCCTAAGGACGAAGGGCTCCTTTTGGACGTCGTCGAAGCGGCGCCCGATGCGATATGCACCAGCCCCGTTCAAACCTATTTGGACCTATCCATTGCTGGCGAGCGCGCAAAGGAAGCGGCCGAATATCTACGCCAGGAAAAACTGACATGGCCCCGGTAGTACCGCAGGAACCTCAATCGGCCTCGGATTATGAAGACAGGACGACGGTGGCAGTTAAAGCAGTACTCGTCGAAATGGGTCAGATCCTGGGTAGCTTCAAAGGAAAGTTCGCAGTGATTGGCGGTGCAGTGCCATGGCTGCTCCTTGCAAATGACGATATGCAGCATGTCGGTACACTCGATGTCGACTTGAGCCTTGATGCAGAAGCACTGGGTGATGGCGAGTACGCGACTCTGGTCGAAGCCTTGATGGGCAATGGGTACGAGCAGAGAGGAGAGTTACGACGCTTCCAACTCGTTCGCCAGGTTCCCGTGGACGACGGGGGAGCCCCGATAGATGTGATCGTGGATTTCTTGATGCCACGCGATGCTGCGATCATTCAAAACAAACCGCCCATTCTGAGCGACTTTGCAGTTCAACGTGCCGACGGTGCCGACCTGGCAATGCGGTTTTATCAGATGGTCGCAATTGAAGGACCTATGCCTACCGGCGGTACAAATCGAGTCGAGGTTGCCGTGTGCTCTATCCCGGCACTGCTCGCAATGAAAGGCTATGCCCTTAATGGACGACACAAGCAGAAAGACGCCTACGACATTTACTATTGCGTTCGCAATTTTCCGGGCGGCATAGCAGCGCTCGCGCAGGAATGCCGCCCCGTACTTGAAACCGGAAGTGGCGAGCAAGGCTTTCTGTACATCTGCCAGAAATTTGATATTGCCGACGGTTATGGCCCGACGTCCGTAAGGCGTTTCGTCGAAGACAGCCAGATCCTTGAGGATCGGACGCCAGATCAGTGGCAGCAGGATGCTTTCGGGCAAGTGGATGCCTTACTTCGCGCCCTTCATTTACGGGAGTGAACATTCACTGAAAAAAACAAGGCCCTGTTTCCGGGGCCTTGGTTTTTAGACGCCGAACTGGGCGCGGTAGGCTTCCACTGCCGGCAAATGCTGCTTGAGCTGCGGATCATCGGCCAAAAATTCCAGCACTTGGTTCAGCGACACAATGCTGACCACTGGAATGCCGAAATCGCGCTCCACTTCCTGGATCGCCGACAGCTCGCCGTTGCCGCGCTCCTGGCGGTTCAGGGCGATCAGCACACCAGCGGCCTTGGCGCCTTCCTGGGAACCGATGATCTGCATCACTTCGCGAATGGCGGTGCCCGCGGTGATCACGTCGTCGATGATCAATACTTCGCCGATCAGCGGCGCGCCGACCAGGCTGCCGCCTTCGCCGTGGGCCTTGGCTTCCTTGCGATTGAAGCACCAGGGCAGGTCGCGGCCGTGGTGTTCGGCCAAGGCCACAGCGGTGGTGGCAGCCAGCGGGATGCCTTTGTAGGCCGGGCCAAACAATACGTCGAACGGGATGCCGCTCTCGACGATGGCTGCGGCATAGAAACGGCCCAACTGCGCCAGGGCGGTTCCGCTGTTGAACAGGCCCGCATTGAAGAAGTACGGGCTGGTGCGCCCGGACTTGAGGGTGAATTCACCGAAGCGCAAAACGCCGCGATCGATGGCAAAGCGAATGAAATCGCGCTGATACGCCTGCATGAAAAAAGCCTCAAATACCGCGGATTTAGCTAAATAGGTACACGGCGTGTATCATACACGCACGTGATTTTTGGGGCCATTTATGCGGATCATCAGTGTGAACGTCAATGGTATTCAGGCTGCAGTCGAGCGTGGTTTGCTCAGTTGGCTGCAAGCACAGAATGCCGACGTCATCTGCCTGCAGGACACCCGCGCCTCCGCCTTTGAACTGGACGATGCAGCCTTCCAACTGGATGGTTACTTCCTTTATGCCTGCGATGCCGAAGTCCCCGCCCAGGGTGGCGTGGCTTTGTACTCGCGGCTGCAACCGAAGGCTGTCATCAACGGTCTCGGTTTCGAGACGGCGGACCGCTACGGGCGCTACCTGCAAGCCGATTTCGACAAGGTCAGCATCGCGACCTTGCTGCTCCCTTCGGGGCAGAACGGCGATGAAGATTTGAATCAGAAATTCAAGTTGATGGACGACTTCGCCCGTTACCTTGATAAACAGCGGCGCAAACGTCGCGAGTACATTTATTGTGGCTCGCTGTACGTGGCGCAACAGAAGCTGGATATCAAGAACTGGCGCGACAGCCAGCAATCTCCTGGTTTCCTGGCGCCGGAACGGGCCTGGATGGACGAGATCATTGGCAACATGGGTTATGTCGACGCCCTGCGTGAAGTCAGCCGTGAAGGCGACCAGTACAGCTGGTGGCCAGACAACGAGCAGGCCGAGATGCTCAACCTCGGCTGGCGTTTCGACTACCAGCTGCTGACGCCCGGGTTGCGCCGCTTCGTACGCAGCGCCCGCCTGCCGCGCCAGCCACGGTTCTCGCAGCATGCGCCGCTGATCGTGGATTACGATTGGACGCTGACCATCTAAGCGTATCGGCGATAGCCCTCCGGTAGACCGGACAAAAAAATGCCCGTATCGCAAGATACGGGCATTTTTCATGGAGCACGCTACCGCCCAGAACATCAAGTCACGGCGAAAAACGGCAGGGCCAGGTACAACTTGATGACGATGACGTTAATGATATCGATGAAGAACGCCCCCACCATCGGCACCACCAGAAACGCTATTTGCGAAGGTCCGTAGCGCTGCGTCACAGCTTGCATGTTGGCGATGGCCGTCGGCGTGGCGCCCAGCCCAAAACCGCAATGTCCCGCCGCCAATACCGCGGCATCGTAGTGACTGCCCATGATCCTGAACGTCACGAAAATCGCAAACAGTGCCATGACCAATGTCTGCGCCGCCAGGATGATGAAGATCGGCAAGGCCAATGAGGCCAGGTCCCATAATTTGAGTGACATCAAGGCAATCGCCAGGAACAACGACAAGCTGACGTTGCCAAGCACGGATACTTCTCGTTCGAATACTTGATACAAGCCAAGTGCCGAAAGCCCGTTGCGCAAGACCACTCCCACGAACAAGACGCAAACGAACGTCGGCAATTCGAATGCAGTACCGTGGAGCTGCCCATTCAAGAGCGTGCCGGCCAACAGGCTGACCGCGATCAAAGCAAGTGTCTCGATAAACGAAAACGCCGTTATCGAGCGCTCTTTGTTTGGCTGCTCGAAGCCCTTGGGCATCCGGGTTTTTTCTGGCTCAAGGCCGCCGGGTGATTGGACACGCTTGATGAGCAACCGCGCAACCGGCCCACCGATCAAGCCACCCAACACCAAGCCAAACGTCGCGGAAGCCATCGCAAGCTCGGAGGCGGAAGCCAGGTTGTACTTTTCACTGAACACCGTTCCCCACGCCGCGCCCGTGCCGTGGCCGCCCGCCAAGGTGACCGAGCCTGTCAGCAACCCCATCAACGGATCGAGCCCCAGCGCTTTTGCGAGCCCGATACCCATCGCATTCTGGACCACCAGCAGGCCGACCACCGCAAGCAGGAAAATTCCCACCACGCGCCCACCCCTTTTCAGGCTGGCGAAATCCGCACTCAGGCCGATCGTGGCAAAAAACGCCAGCATCAACGGTGTTTGCAATGAAGTATCAAATCGAACTTCAACTTCAAGCCCACGCAGAGCCAAAAGAACCAGGGCGACTACCAACCCGCCCGCAACAGGTTCAGGGATATTGTAGGCACGCAGAAAACCAACACGCTTAACAAGTCCGCGCCCCAACAAAAGCACTAACGAGGCGGCGACGAGGGTTCCATAGAAATCGAGCTGAAGCATGAGTATTTATTCTTTGGACATATATTCAGGGGCGAACTTTTTACCTGGACACGCCTCTTGAACAGGTTGATCTACTCAACACTGGTTGACTTTTAATTCAACGACCTTCAATGGTCTGAATATATCGAAATATTTCTGAAGGAATATAACTTGGGGGCAACTCTATCAACCGAACGCCCCGACTGCCAAGAAGATAAGTAGTGCTGACATTTTGCAGTTGTGACTAAAAATGTAAAAGGCGTAATGCAACGTAGGATAATTCTGTACGTCGCCGGAGCCCATACAAGGGAGAAACACTTATGTATTCAAGTAAACTCAACACTGCACAATGAGTCGCGTCATTGTCAGTAGCACAAACCAAGAAGCCGATATCACTATCGGCTTCTTGAGGACAACGATTCAAGCTGGGTCAGCCTTCGAACCATCGAGCTCTTCAACACGCTCGATCATTAGGATCCGAGTAACGGCCTGATTTCATTGATCGCATACTCAGCGCATTGCTCATCGATTCTTCCGTTGGGTGCACCACCTACTCCGATAGCGCCGATGACATCGTTACCCACCTTAATAGGTACGCCCCCAGTCAACGCCAGGGTTCCGGGAATATTGGACAGGTTCGGGACATTCACCGAGCGCTCCATGAGCGTGCCTGTTGGGGTCTTGAAGGATACGGCGGTATAAGCCTTGCGCTCACTGCCAGCATAGGAAGTCGGACCGGCGCCATTGGAGCGCAGGCTCGCCAGTACTATTCCCGAGCGATCCACCACCGTGGCGGCGACCGATTGGTTGTTTTGGGCACAGACGGCAACGGCGGTCTGCGCCAGTTGCATGGCATGCACGTAGGAAAGGTTTTTTTGTGAAATGACGGCTTGCGTACTCACGGCCTCGGTCGATAGAGGCTCAAGGGGCGGTACTTGCGCGTGAACAGATAAGGCGGCAAAGGTACTCGCTGCAGCCAGGGTAAATATTAGAAGTTTCATGACAAATCCTGTTTTGGTTAGAACATCACGAGGTGCATCCAGTCACCCCGATGGAAAAACCATACTGGACCAAAAATAACGGCCAAGCCCACCCACTTATGGGACAGGATGTAACCACGCGCACGCCAGCCGCGACGACATGACCTTCATGCCGACACCGTACTGCGCCGCTTTACTTATAGATCGTCGAACTTCAGAGGGGCCCAGGGTCGCAATTTGCGAACATAGGCAGTAACAAAGCAATCGGCGGCACTCCACGAGGAAGCTGCCGCCGAATACTCACCTGGGTGTTACTTAACCAACCGCCAGGTAAACGGATACCGATACGGCTGCCCTTCATTGGCCTTCACGCCGCCAATGATGGTCAGCACCAGCGCACCGATGGCCACCAGGCCGAACAGGAAGAAGCCGATCACCACGATCATCAGCAGCAGGCTGATCGCCGCGGCGATCGCCACGGTGATCTGGAAGTTCAGCGCTTCCTTGCCCTGGGCATCGATGAACGGGTCGGATTCGCGCTTGATCTGCCAGATGACCAGCGGCCCGATCAGCGAACCGAACGGAATGAAAATTCCCACTAGTGCAGACAGGTGACAAAACATCGCCCATTGCCGCACTTCTTTGCTCGGCTGGGGCAACAGGACTTGCTCATCACTCATGACATTCTCCTTGTCTGAAGCGCACAACGATCAGTCGGCCAAGGCGGCCTTTTGCAGTTCGAAGATCTCGTTCATGCCTTTCTTCGCCAATTCCAGCATAGCGTTCAATTCTTCCGGCTGGAACGGCGCGCCCTCGGCGGTGCCCTGGACTTCGATGAAACCACCGGCGCTGGTCATGACCACGTTCAGGTCGGTCTCGGCGGCGGAATCTTCCAGGTAATCCAGGTCCAGCACCGGCTCGCCCTGGTACATGCCCACGGACACGGCGGCGATCATTTGCTTGAGCGGGTCACCGCCCTTGAGGCCGCCGCGCTTCTTGATCACTTTCAAGGCATCGACCAGCGCAACCATGGCCCCGGTAATGGAAGCCGTACGCGTGCCGCCGTCGGCCTGGATCACGTCGCAATCGACATACAGCGTCACGTCGCCCAGCTTGGACATGTCCAGCGCGGCGCGCAGCGAACGGCCGATCAGACGCTGGATTTCCAGGGTGCGGCCGCCCTGCTTGCCACGGCTGGCCTCACGCTGGTTCCGCTCGCCGGTGGCGCGCGGCAGCATGCCGTATTCGGCGGTCAACCAGCCCTGGCCTTGACCCTTGAGAAACCGTGGTACGCCGTTTTCGACGCTGACGGTGCAGATGACCTTGGTATCACCGAATTCGACCAGTACAGATCCCTCGGCGTGTTTGGTGTAGTTGCGGGTAATGCGGATCGAGCGAAGCTGATCGGCAGCGCGACCACTTGGACGTTTCATAGGGAACACCTGTACAGAGGACGGAAAACTGCCGGACATTATAGAGCCGTGGGCCGCCAGAGGGCAGTTTAAAAAAGCTGACGCGACCGGTGAACGCGCCCGAAGCCCCGGCCGACGGGCTGCAGCGGTTTGTTGCCGGAGCTGTTTGGGCGCTTGGGTCCCACTGCGCTACAATCCCGCGCCTTTGCTGTCCTTCAGCATTTATCCACAGATCCCAGGCCCCGCACCCATTGGTTGTGGCCGGCCTGCATTGCGAGGAACCCCCATGGTGCACAGCATGACCGCCTTCGCCCGCGTCGAGAAAGCCGGGGCCCAAGGCACGCTGAGCTGGGAGCTGCGCTCGGTCAACAGCCGTTACCTGGAGCCGCACCTGCGCCTGCCCGAGTCCTTCCGCGACCTGGAAGGCAACGTGCGCGAAGCGCTGCGCCAGGGCCTGTCCCGAGGCAAGCTGGAATGCACCCTGCGTTTCACCGAAGAAAGCACCGGTAACCCCCTGCAAGTGGACCGCGAGCGCGCCGCGCAGTTGGTCGCTGCCGCCGAAACCGTCGCCAGCCTGATCAAAAACCCCGCGGCCCTGAATCCGCTGGAAGTCCTGGCCTGGCCCGGCGTGCTGGTGGGTGACGCGAGCGACCCCCAGGCGCTGAACGCGGAAGCGCTGGCATTGTTCAACCAAGGCCTGAAAGAGCTCAAGGCCGGTCGCGAGCGTGAAGGCGCGGAGCTGGCCCGGCTGATCAACGAGCGCCTGACCTCCATCGAAGAAGACGTCGGCACCCTGCGCGAGCTGGTCCCGCAGATGCTCGCAACCCAGCGCCAGAAGGTCCTCGATCGTTTCGCCGACATGAAGGCCGAGCTGGACCCGCAACGCCTGGAACAGGAAATGGTCATGCTCGCGCAAAAGAGCGACGTGGCCGAAGAACTGGATCGCCTGAGCACCCACATCATCGAAGTCCGCCGGGTGCTCAAGTCCGGCGGCGCGGCCGGTCGCCGCCTCGACTTCCTGATGCAAGAGCTCAACCGCGAAGCCAATACACTGGGCTCCAAAGCCTTCGACCCGCGCAGCACCCAGGCAGCGGTCAACCTCAAAGTGTTGATCGAGCAAATGCGCGAACAAGTGCAGAACATTGAGTAAGGCTAACCCGACATGACCCACAGCACCGGCACTCTCTACATCATTTCCGCGCCCTCGGGCGCCGGCAAGACCAGCCTGGTCAAGGCGCTGATCGACGCCGAGCCGCAGATCCGCGTCTCGGTCTCGCACACCACCCGTGCCATGCGCCCGGGCGAAGTCAACGGCGTGAACTATCACTTCGTCGACCGCGAAGAGTTCGTGAAGATGGCCGAGCACGGCGACTTCCTGGAGCGCGCCGAAGTCTTTGGCAACCTCTACGGCACGTCGCAAAGCTATCTGCAGCAGACCCTCGACGAAGGCCATGACCTGATCCTGGAAATCGACTGGCAAGGCGCCGAGCAGGTGCGCAAGCTGATGCCCCAGGCCCGCTCGATCTTCATCCTTCCCCCGAGCCAACAGGCCTTGCGCCAGCGCCTGACCAACCGCGGCCAGGACAGCGACGAGATCATAGAAGGCCGGATGCGTGAAGCGGTCAGCGAAATGAGCCACTACGTCGACTACGATTACCTGATCATCAACGACGATTTCGCCCACGCGCTGGACGACCTGAAGGCGATTTTCCGCGCCAGCCAGCTGCAACAGAAACGCCAGCAGCAACGTTTCGGTAAATTATTGGCCGAACTACTGGGCTGAACAGCCCTTCCCAAAACCGCTGCGACGGCTTTACATTGGTACTCGCAGCGCGCCGAGGGGTTTGGTTAAAAAATCAGCGCTTCCCTAAACGCTGGTGTTTTTTTAAACTGTCGAGTCCGCTCGCCCAACCGGGCAGCGCGCATATTGCATTCGCTCCGAGGAATACCATGGCCCGCGTAACCGTTGAAGACTGCCTAGAACACGTGGAAAACCGCTTTGAGCTGGTCATGCTCTCTACCAAGCGTGCCCGTCAACTGGCCACCGGCGGCAAAGAGCCATTGGTCCAGTGGGAAAACGACAAGCCTACCGTGGTAGCGCTGCGTGAAATCGCCGAAGGCCTGATGAGCTACGAGTTCATCGCCAACGCTGAGATCGTCGAAGACGAACCGCTGTTCGCAGCGTTCGAGGACGAGTCCAACGAGGCGGTCTAAGCCTATGCCTGGTCGACGTAGCACGGCGCGGGGTCACAGCAAACGGCAGGAGTCACCATCATGCCGAGCATAGACGCCCTCGCCGATCGCTTATCGGCCTACCTCGGCACGGACCAGGTCAACCTGGTCCGCCGAGCCTATTTCTACGCCGAACAAGCCCACGACGGCCAACGCCGACGCAGCGGCGAGGCGTACGTCACGCACCCGCTTGCGGTGGCGAACATTCTTGCCGACATGCACATGGACCATCAGAGCCTGATGGCGGCGATGCTGCATGACGTGATCGAAGACACCGGCATTGCCAAGGAAGCGCTGCAAGCGCAGTTCGGCGAAACCGTGGCCGAACTGGTCGACGGGGTCAGCAAGCTGACCCAGATGAACTTCGAGACCAAGGCCGAGGCCCAGGCCGAAAACTTTCAGAAAATGGCCATGGCCATGGCACGCGACATCCGCGTGATCCTGGTCAAGCTCGCCGACCGCCTGCACAACATGCGCACCCTGGAAGTGCTGTCCGGCGAAAAACGCCGGCGCATCGCCAAGGAAACCCTGGAAATCTACGCCCCCATCGCCAATCGCCTGGGCATGCATGCCATCCGCATCGAGTTCGAAGACCTGGGCTTCAAGGCCATGCACCCGATGCGTTCTGCGCGGATCAACCAGGCCGTCAAGCGCGCCCGGGGCAACCGCAAGGAAATCGTCAACAAGATCGAAGAGTCCCTGAGCCACTGCCTGGCCATCGACGGCATCGAAGGCGAAGTCAGCGGGCGCCAGAAACATCTCTACGGCATCTACAAGAAAATGCGCGGCAAGCGCCGGGCCTTCAACGAGATCATGGACGTCTACGCCTTCCGGATCATCGTCGACAAGGTCGACACCTGCTACCGCGTGCTGGGGGCTGTGCATAATTTGTACAAACCGTTGCCGGGGCGCTTCAAGGACTACATCGCGATCCCCAAGGCCAACGGCTACCAGTCGCTGCACACCACGCTCTTCGGCATGCACGGCGTGCCGATCGAAATCCAGATCCGCACCCGTGAAATGGAAGAGATGGCCAACAACGGCATCGCCGCCCACTGGCTCTACAAATCCAGCGGTGACGAACAGCCCAAGAGCACCCACGCCCGCGCCCGGCAGTGGGTCAAGGGCGTGCTGGAAATGCAGCAGCGCGCAGGCAACTCCCTGGAATTCATCGAGAGCGTGAAGATCGACCTGTTCCCGGACGAGGTCTACGTCTTCACGCCCAAGGGCCGAATCATGGAGCTGCCCAAGGGCTCCACGGCCGTGGACTTTGCCTATGCGGTGCACACCGACGTCGGCAACAGCTGCATTGCCTGTCGCATCAACCGCCGCCTGGCACCGTTGTCCGAACCGCTGCAAAGTGGCTCCACGGTGGAGATCGTCAGCGCCCCCGGCGCGCGCCCCAACCCGGCGTGGCTCAATTTCGTGGTCACCGGCAAGGCCCGCACGCACATCCGTCACGCGCTGAAGCTGCAACGTCGCTCCGAATCCATCAGCCTCGGCGAACGCCTGCTGAACAAGGTCCTGAACGGCTTCGACAGCTCCCTGGACAAGATTCCGGGTGAGCGGGTGCAGGTGATGCTCCACGAATACCGTCTCGAATTGATCGAAGACCTGCTCGAAGACATCGGCCTGGGCAATCGCATGGCCTATGTCGTCGCCCGTCGCCTGCTCGGCGAAGGCGAACAGCTGCCAAGCCCCGAAGGCCCGCTGGCGATTCGCGGCACCGAGGGCCTGGTGCTCAGCTATGCCAAGTGTTGCACGCCGATCCCGGGCGATCCGATTGTCGGCCACCTGTCCGCCGGCAAGGGAATGGTGGTGCACCTGGACAACTGCCGCAACATCAGCGAAATCCGCCACAACCCGGAAAAATGCATTCAGCTTTCGTGGGCCAAGGATGTCACTGGCGAGTTCAATGTCGAGCTGCGAGTCGAGCTGGAACACCAGCGCGGCCTGATCGCCCTGCTGGCCAGCAGCGTCAACGCCGCCGACGGCAATATCGAAAAAATCAGCATGGACGAGCGCGATGGTCGCATCAGCGTCGTCCAATTGGTGGTCAGCGTGCACGACCGTGTGCACCTGGCCCGCGTAATCAAGAAGCTGCGCGCCCTGACCGGCGTTATCCGCATCACCCGGATGCGCGCATAACGCCTCAATAGCCTATTCCTTACAAGGAGTCATCGATGACCAAGACCGTAATCACCAGCGACAAGGCCCCAGCCGCCATCGGCACCTATTCCCAGGCGATCAAGGCCGGCAACACGGTGTACATGTCGGGCCAGATCCCACTGGACCCGAAAACCATGGAACTGGTGGAAGGCTTCGAAGCCCAGACCGTGCAGGTGTTCGAAAACCTCAAGGCCGTGGCCGAGGCTGCCGGTGGTTCGTTCAAGGACATCGTCAAGCTGAATATCTTCCTCACCGACCTGAGCCACTTTGCCAAGGTCAACGAGATCATGGGCAAATACTTCGACCAGCCCTACCCTGCCCGCGCCGCCATCGGCGTAGCGGCCCTGCCGAAGGGCTCGCAGGTCGAGATGGATGCCATCCTGGTCCTCGAGTAATAAGGTCGGCGCAGCTTCCCCCGCTGCGCCGTTTTCGTCTTGAAAGGATTCCACCATGCGCAAAGCGCTTGCTCTCTCGCTGGCAGCCCTGCTTCTGGGCGGCTGCGCCAGCGACCCTGCCGACCGTGACATCAGCGGCACCTGGATCAACCAGGCGGCCATCGACGCTGCCGCCAAGGGCGGCCCGCTGCGCGAAGCGCTGCAAGGCTATGGCCCGAACCTGGAATGGGACGTCAACACCCGGGCCGGCCAGGCGCGCTACACCAACGGTTTTGAAAACGTCGAAGGCAAGTTGCTGGGCGAAGAAGACGGCGCTTGGAAAGTCGACTTCTACGGCAGCTCCGCCAGCGAACTCAAGCGCGACGGCGACCAGTTGAGCCAGGCCGCCACCGAGAACGAACCGCAGCAGGTGTTCGACCGCGCGCAAGTGCAGGTACCGGAAGGCGCACCCATCGGTGCCAGTTTCGAGCGCGCGCTGTATGCCGCTTACCTCGGCGGCGCGTGGAACATCACCAGCGGCCCCGGCCAGGGCGCCACCGTGCAATTCCAACCCGACGGCCAGGTCAGCGGCCTGCCGGGTGCCGATCGCTACGCCTTGTGCCTGGCCGGCGATTGCGCCTCCATGAGCGGCGGCAACGACAACATCTGGCTGCAACAAAACGGCCAGGGCAATACATGGATCTTTGCCCGCGACGGCAAGAAGCTGGAGATTTTCCAGACCGTGAATGCGGCATTGGCGGATGAAATGCCTTCGTTCACGCCGGGCAACCGGCAGTGGGTGCTTGAAAAGCAGTAGGAGCCACGACGCAACTCTCATGTGGGAGCGGGCTTGCTCGCGAAGACGGCATGGCAGTCAACGAAGATGTTGAATGTCAGGGCCCCTTCGCGAGCAAGCCCGCTCCCACAGGTGCTTTGGGGTGTCAGGCGAATCAGCAGCGCCCTTCCAGAATCGCCGCATACCCCTCGCGAAAACTCGGATAACGCGGCGTCCAGCCCAAGGCCTTCGCCCGGGCATTGCTGCAGCGCTTGCTGCCGGCGCGCCGCACGCTGGCATCTTCGGCCCACTCGGTAACACCCATGAATTCCCGCAGCCAGCCCACGACTTCGGCCAACGGCGCAGGGGCATTGTCGACGCCGATGTAGCAGTCGTCCAGCACCTTGCCTTGGCGATCAGCCTCCAGCAGAAACGCCAGCAAGCCGGCCGCGTCGTCAGCGTGGATACGATTGGCGTACAGCGGCGGGTCGATCACCACGCGATAACCCTGGCGCACCTGGCTCAGCAACCACTCCCGACCTGGACCATAAATGCCGGTCAGGCGCACGCGACTGGCCGGAATGCCGCTGTCCAGGGCGACTTGCTCGGCTTCGAGCATCAATCGACCGGAATATCCGCCGGCCACGGTGGGCGACGTTTCATCCACCCATTCGCCCTGCTGCTGCCCATACACACTGCTGCTGGACACAAACAACAGGCGCTTGGGCCGTTGGCCATGCTGCTTCAGCCAGCCCAGCACATGCTGCAACCCTTCGACGTAAGCGCTGCGATAGCCCGCCTCGTCATGGTCGGTGGCCGCCGCGCTGTACACCAGGTAATCCAGGGACCCGGTGGGCCAGTCGGCGGGGCATTGCTCGCTGAATAAATCCCCTGCCACCCCGATGACACCCGCCGGCAAGTTCGAAACCGTGCGCCGCAGGCCATGGACTTGCCAATGTTCGGCCACTAACTGGCTGGCCAGGCGGCCGCCGATATCACCGCAGCCGGCGATCAAAACAGAAGGCGCGGACATCAAGAACTCCTCTGGCAAAGCCGCAGACTAGCCTCCGTGGGGGATGAGCGGCTAGCCATGCGACAAAAAAAGTAACTGTATTACTTTTGTTAACAAGAATTACTTGCAATAATGCTCGCCACTTTTGTTCTCGGCCCACGAGGCCTGGAAGAACATCAACCTTCTTTTTTTCTCAGGTCCGGCCAGCATGAAACGCTCTCTATCCCCCGCTTCGCCAACCAATCGACCTCGTGCCTGGAGCACGGTAGCCGCCTTGTTGTTCAGCCTGTTGCTGGCACCTGCCGCGGCCTTCGCCGATGCACAGGCGCCCGCCACGACCCCAGCGACGACTCCGGCCGCCGCACCTGCTGCTGCCCAGGCGCCTGCCGATCCAGCCGCTCCCGTTGCGACGCCGGCCGCCACCGACCCGGCCCAAGCCGTCGAGGCCGATGCACCTGAAGTGCTCGAAGCCGACAATACCCTGGGCATGGCCCACGACCTGTCGCCATGGGGCATGTACCAGAACGCCGACATCATCGTGAAGATCGTGATGATCGGTCTGGCCATCGCCTCGATCATCACCTGGACCATCTGGATCGCCAAAGGCTTCGAGCTGCTGGGTGCCAAGCGTCGCTTGCGCGGTGAAATCGCCGCCCTGAAAAAAGCCGCCACCCTCAAGGAAGCCAGCGCCACCGCGGCGAAGGAAGGCACCCTCGCCAACCTGCTGGTGCATGACGCCCTCGAAGAGATGCGCCTGTCGGCCAACAGCCGCGAGAAGGAAGGCATCAAGGAGCGCGTGAGCTTCCGCCTCGAGCGCCTGGTCGCCGCCTGCGGTCGCAACATGAGCAGCGGCACCGGCGTGCTCGCCACCATTGGTTCCACCGCGCCGTTCGTCGGCCTGTTCGGCACCGTGTGGGGCATCATGAACAGCTTCATCGGCATCGCCAAGACCCAGACCACCAACCTCGCCGTCGTCGCTCCGGGTATTGCCGAAGCCCTGCTGGCAACGGCACTGGGCCTGGTCGCGGCGATCCCGGCGGTGGTGATCTACAACGTCTTCGCCCGCTCCATTGCTGGCTACAAGGCCCAGGTTTCCGACGCTTCGGCTGAAGTCCTGCTGCTGGTCAGCCGTGATCTCGACCACTTGCCGCCCGAGCGTGGCTCGCAACCGCACATGGTGAAAGTGGGGTAATCGGCCATGGGCCTGCATTTGAAAGAAGGCGCAGACGACGATCTGGCCGAGAACCACGAAATCAACGTCACGCCGTTCATCGACGTGATGCTGGTGCTGTTGATCATCTTCATGGTGGCCGCCCCACTGGCCACCGTGGACATCAAGGTCGACCTGCCGGCGTCGACGGCCAAGCCTTCGCCGCGGCCGGAGAAACCAGTGTTCCTCAGCGTCAAGGCCGATCAGCGCCTGTTCCTCGGTGAGGAAGAGGTCAAGGCCGACACCCTCGGCGCGACCCTCGACGCCAAGACCCAAGGTAAGAAGGACACGACGATCTTCTTCCAGGCCGATAAAGGCGTGGACTACGGCGACCTGATGAGCGTGATGGACGCGCTGCGAAGCGCCGGCTACCTGAAAGTCGGCCTGGTCGGACTCGAGACGGCGCCTAAAAAATGATCACGACGCGCCAAAAGCTGACGCGTTACAGCGGTAGCCTGGCAGTGGTGCTGGGCGTGCATGCGCTCGCCATCGCCCTGGCGCTGAACTGGACCACGCGAGCACCCATCGAGTTGCCGCCCCAGGCGATGATGGTCGAGCTGGCGCCGGTCCCAGCCCCGCCGCCACCGGCACCGCCAAAAGTCGTCACACCGCCGCAACCGCCCGAGCCGGTGGAAGAGCTGCCGCTGCCTAAACTCGCCGAAGCACCGAAGCCTGAAATCGCCGTGCCCAAGCCGGTCAAGCCCAAGCCCAAGCCTCAACCGCCCAAGCCCAAACCGGTGGAGAAAAAACCCGAGCCGCCGAAGGAACAGCCGTCGGAGCAGAAGCCCAGCGACACGCCGCCGACCCAGTCAGTGGCCGAGAAGTCCGCGCAACCGGCGCCTGGCCCGTCGCCCGCGCAATCGGCTGCCAAGGCCAATTGGCAGGGCACACTGCTGGCGCATCTGGGCAAGTACAAGAAGTACCCGCCCAGAGCCCAGCAGATGAACAAGGAAGGCACCAACCGCCTGCGTTTCGTGGTGGATGCCGACGGCAACGTGTTGTCATTCGAATTGGTGGGCAGTTCCGGCACGGAGTTGCTGGACCGGGCCACCCTGGAGATGATCCGCCGCGCCCAGCCGCTGCCCAAGCCACCGGCGGAGTTACTGACCAACGGCACCATCGAACTGACGGCACCGTTCGTGTACTCCATCGACAAGCGCCGGCGTTGACTCAATCTGGCAATCCGATGGCAGGTTGAATCCTGTGGCGAGGGAGCTTGCTCCCGCTGGGCCGCGAAGCGGCCCCAAAACCAGCGAATGTGCTGCATCAGGCAGACCGCGTTCGCCGCACCAGAGGCCTGCTGCGCAGGCCAGCGGGAGCAAGCTCCCTCGCCACAATGAGCACAACCGACATAAAGGCATCGAAAGATGCCTTTTTCATATCCAGCAAC
The DNA here is from genome assembly GCF_014268705.1 of Pseudomonas sp. SWRI179. NCBI lineage: Bacteria > Pseudomonadati > Pseudomonadota > Gammaproteobacteria > Pseudomonadales > Pseudomonadaceae > Pseudomonas > Pseudomonas sp. SWRI179. The sequence continues at coordinate 58,787 of NZ_JABWRA010000038.1, forward strand.
GCCCCACAGACATTCGCCAGTGTCCCACCGCACCCCCAGTCTGATAACGTGCGTCTATCGATTGCAGCCGGTATGCTTGGCTCGCAACTTCACGGACGCTCGCCATGACCCTCACAGAATTACGCTACATCGTGACCCTCGCCCAAGAGCAGCATTTCGGCCATGCGGCCGAGCGTTGCCACGTCAGCCAGCCGACGCTGTCGGTGGGTGTGAAAAAACTTGAAGACGAACTCGGTGTGCTGATTTTCGAGCGCAGCAAAAGCGCCGTGCGCCTGACCCCGGTGGGCGAAGGCATCGTCGCCCAGGCACAGAAGGTCCTTGAACAGGCCCAAGGCATTCGCGAACTGGCCCAGGCCGGCAAGAACCAACTGACCGCCCCGCTGAAAGTCGGCGCGATCTACACCGTCGGCCCGTACCTGTTCCCGCACCTGATCCCGCAACTGCACCGGGTCGCCCCGCAGATGCCGTTGTACATCGAAGAAAATTTCACCCACGTGCTGCGCGACAAGCTGCGCAACGGCGAGCTGGACGCGATCATCATCGCCCTGCCGTTCAACGAAGCCGATGTCCTGACCCTGCCGCTCTATGACGAACCGTTCTACGTCCTGATGCCGGCAGAGCACCCCTGGACCCAGAAAAAAACCATCGACGCCGCCCTGCTCAACGACAAGAGCTTGCTGCTGCTCGGCGAAGGCCACTGCTTCCGCGACCAGGTGCTCGAAGCCTGCCCGACCCTGACCAAGGGCAGCGAAGGCGCCAAGCACACCACGGTGGAATCCAGCTCCCTGGAAACCATTCGCCACATGGTCGCTTCCGGCCTGGGTATCTCGATCCTGCCGCTGTCGGCGGTGGACAGTCATCATTACTCCCCTGGCGTGATCGAAGTCCGCCCGCTGACGCCACCCGTGCCGTTCCGCACCGTTGCCATCGCCTGGCGCGCCAGCTTCCCGCGGCCCAAGGCCATCGAAATCCTCGCCGACTCGATCCGCCTGTGCTCCGTGGCCAAGCCGCCCGCTGCCAAGTAAGCCGCTGCCATGACTGAGCTGTCGAAAGTGCCGGTCACGACACTCAAGGGTGTCGGTGAAGCCATGGCCGAAAAACTGGCCAAGGTCGGCCTGGAAAACCTCCAGGACCTGCTGTTTCACCTGCCGTTACGCTATCAGGACCGCACCCGCGTGGTGCCCATTGGCCATCTGCGCCCGGGGCAGGACGCGGTGATTGAAGGCACCGTCAGCGGCGCCGATGTGGTCATGGGCCGTCGTCGCAGCCTGGTGGTGCGCCTGCAGGATGGCACCGGTGGGCTCAGCCTGCGTTTCTATCACTTCAGCAATGCGCAAAAGGAAGGCCTCAAGCGCGGCACCCGCGTGCGTTGCTACGGCGAAGCACGGCCCGGGGCGTCGGGGCTGGAGATCTATCACCCGGAATACCGCAGCATTACCGGTGACGAGCCGCCGCCCGTGGATGAAACCCTGACCCCGGTCTATCCGCTCACCGAAGGCCTGACCCAACAACGTTTGCGCCAGCTCTGCCAGCAAACCCTGACGCTACTGGGCCCCAGCAGCCTGCCCGACTGGCTGCCCACGGAACTGGCCCGGGATTACCAGTTGGCGCCGCTGGCCGATGCGATCCGCTACCTGCACCATCCGCCCGCCGATGCCGACGTCGACGAACTCGCCCTCGGCCATCACTGGGCCCAGCATCGCCTCGCGTTCGAAGAACTGCTGACCCATCAACTGTCCCAGCAACGCCTGCGCGAAAGCCTGCGTTCCCTGCGCGCCCCGGCCATGCCCAAGGCCAAGGACCTGCCGGCCCGCTACCTGGCCAATCTCGGCTTCACCCCGACGGGCGCCCAGCAACGGGTGGGCAACGAAATCGCCTACGACCTGAGCCAGCCCGAGCCGATGCTGCGGCTGATCCAGGGCGATGTCGGCGCCGGCAAGACCGTGGTTGCCGCCCTCGCCGCGCTGCAGGCCTTGGAAGCCGGTTATCAAGTGGCGTTGATGGCGCCCACCGAGATCCTCGCCGAGCAACATTTCATCACCTTCCAGCGCTGGCTCGAACCACTGGGCATTGAAGTCGCCTGGCTGGCCGGCAAGCTCAAGGGCAAGAACCGCGCCGCCGCCCTGGCGCAGATCGCCGGAGGCGCGCCGATGGTGGTCGGCACCCATGCGCTGTTCCAGGATGAAGTGCAGTTCAAGAACCTGGCCTTGGTGATCATCGACGAACAGCACCGCTTCGGCGTGCAACAACGCCTGGCTTTGCGGCAGAAAGGCGTGGGTGGGCGCATGTGCCCTCATCAACTGATCATGACCGCCACGCCGATCCCACGGACCCTGGCGATGAGCGCCTACGCCGACCTCGACACCTCGATCCTCGACGAACTGCCCCCCGGCCGCACACCGGTCAACACCGTGCTGGTCACCGATACCCGACGAGTGGAAGTGATCGAGCGCGTGCGCAGCGCCTGTGCCGAAGGGCGGCAGGCCTATTGGGTGTGCACATTGATCGAAGAGTCGGAAGAGCTGACCTGCCAGGCGGCCGAAACCACCTTCGAGGACCTCACCGCCGCCCTCGGCGAGTTGAAGGTCGGGCTGATCCACGGCCGCATGAAACCCGCCGAGAAAGCCGCGGTCATGGCTCAATTCAAGGCCGGCGCCCTGCAACTGCTGGTCGCCACCACGGTGATCGAGGTCGGCGTCGACGTGCCAAACGCCAGCCTGATGATCATCGAAAACCCCGAGCGCCTGGGCCTGGCGCAGTTGCACCAGCTGCGCGGCCGGGTGGGCCGGGGCAGCGCCGCCAGCCATTGCGTCTTGCTCTATCACCCGCCACTGTCGCAGATCGGGCGCCAACGGCTGGGGATCATGCGCGAAACCAACGACGGTTTCGTCATCGCCGAAAAAGACCTCGAATTGCGCGGCCCCGGTGAAATGCTCGGCACGCGCCAGACCGGTCTGCTTCAATTCAAGGTAGCCGACCTGATGCGCGACGCCGATCTGCTCCCTGCCGTACGCGACGCCGCCCAGGCCCTGCTGGAACGCTGGCCCGACCACGTCAGCCCGCTGCTGGATCGCTGGCTGCGTCATGGGCAGCAATACGGCCAAGTGTGAGCACGCGCTCAGTTTTCAAGACCCGCGTGCCGGACAAGCTGGTTATACTGACCAACTTGTAGGAAAACGGATACAGACCATGACAGAAGCTGCCCTCGTCCCCGAAGCCCCGCACGCTCCGTCTGTTATTCGGCTGTTGCTCGAGAAATTGGGCATCGGCTATGACGAAGTACTCGAACGACCCGGCCTGAACCCAGCCCGCAAGGTGCAGGCGGTGTTGCTGCACGATGCCGTTGGCGCGCTCATGGTGCTGTTTCCACAAAGCCAGCTGCTGGACCTCAATCGCCTGGCCGAACTCACCGGTCGCAAGCTCACGGCGGTGCCGACCGAACGCCTGGAGCGCATGCTCGGCAAACACAGCCTGAGCCTGCTGCCCGGCCTGCCGGCGCTGACCAGCTCACCGTGCCTGTACGAAGAAAGCCTGCTGCGCGAACCCAAATTGCTGATCAACTCCGGCGAGCCGGGGCTGCTGCTGGAAGTGACCAGCGAAGCGTTCAAGACCATGCTCACCAAGGCCAGCGCCGCGACATTTGGCGAAGCCGTGAGCAACATCACCCCCAACCTGGACCGTCCGCACGACGACCGCGCGGAAATCACCCAGGCTGTGCAAGCGTTTACCGCCCGGCGTATCCAGCAACGGCTGGAAGAAACCATCGAGATCCCGCCGCTGGCTGAAACCGCGCAAAAAATTATCAAGCTGCGGGTCGACCCCGACGCCACCATCGATGACATCACCGGTGTGGTAGAGACCGATCCAGCCCTGGCCGCGCAAGTGGTGAGCTGGGCCGCCTCGCCCTACTACGCCTCGCCCGGCAAGATTCGCTCGGTGGAAGACGCCATCGTCCGGGTGCTGGGCTTCGACCTGGTGATCAACCTGGCACTGGGCCTGGCCCTGGGCAAAACCCTGAGCCTGCCCAAGGACCATCCGCAACACACCACGCCGTACTGGCACCAGTCGATCTACACCGCCGCCGTCATCGAAGGCCTGACCCGCGCCATGCCGCGGGCCCAGCGTCCCGAAGGCGGCCTGACCTACCTGTCCGGCCTGCTGCACAACTTTGGTTATCTACTGCTGGCCCATGTGTTCCCGCCGCACTTCTCGCTGATCTGCCGACACCTGGAGGTCAACCCGCACCTGTGCCACAGCTACGTGGAGCAACACTTGCTGGGCATCAGCCGCGAGCAGATCGGCGCCTGGCTGATGCGCTACTGGGACATGCCCGACGAACTGGCCACCGCCCTGCGCTTCCAGCACGACCCGCACTACGACGGCGAATACGCCGCCTACCCGAACCTGGTGTGCCTGGCCGTGCGCTTGCTGCGCTCGCGCAGCATCGGCTCCGGCCCGGATGAAGACATCCCGGATGCGTTGCTCGAACGTGTGGGCCTGACCCGGGAAAAGGCCAACGATGTGGTCAGCAAGGTGCTTGAGGCCGAAGTGCTGCTGCGGGAACTGGCTTCGCAGTTCGGCCACTGATGCCCGGCTGATTCATAGCTCATTGATGGCTAACTGCCTGATGAGCTCATTGGCTGCTGACTGAAGAGCTTTTGTGGCGAGGGAGCTTGCTCCCGCTCGGCTGCGTAGCAGCCGCAAAACCTGCCGACGCGATCTGCCTGGAAGACCGTGTCAATCCGTTTGGGGCCGCTTCGCCGCCCAGCGGGAGCAAGCTCCCTCGCCACAGGGGAGTCACTTGGCTTTAGGTTTCCTCGGCTTCAGGTACTTGGTCAGCCCCTGGAACCAGATCACCAGCGCCGGGTTGCCCTTGATCTGGATCGACTTGTCCTGAATCCCCGTCATGAATGCCAACTGCTTGTTCTTGGCCTGCATCGTCGCGAAGCCATAGGCGGCGTCCTTGAAGGCGATGGCGAAGGCCGGGGTCGGGTAAACCCCGGACTGGCTGGTGATGCGCTGGTTCTTCACGGTGAAATGCCGGGCGACCTTGCCATCCAGGGTTTGCAGCTGGAACACCAACTCCTTGTCGCCCAACTGCTGTTGGAACGCCGGGTTGGTCCGGCTGGCCTTGCCCATCAACAACCCCAGCATCCACAACAGAAAACGAAATTTCATGGGCACAGCCTCGTGAGAAAAGATCAATGGCTGGCAGTTTAGCGATTCTTCGGCGCAACGCCATCATCGGATCGCTTTAGCGGAAGATCAGCTGGTTTTCGCGAAAGATGACTGCCAAGTCACGAATTCAAAATCAAAAGATCTTGGATCATTTGGAAACCAAGGAGGCGGTGGCGCCCGGCGCCAAGGTATAGAGCTTTGCATTGATGCAGGCTGAACCAGCGCCATCGCGAGCAAGCTTTGCTCCCACAGGGTTCTGTTTCGAACCGGAGCTCAAGTTCAACGCCAATCCACTGTGGGAGCGAGCCTGCTCGCGATAGCGGAGTGTCAGGCAACAATGATGCAAGCTGAACCGACGCCTTCGCGAGCAGGCTCGCTCCCACAGGGGATTGGGGGTGTTGCGGACATTTCGATCGCCCCAAAAACAACTGTGGGCCCCCGGTGTCAGGCTAGTTGTCGCCTCTCCAAATTCCTAAAAGCATTTCGGGGGCGGCAAGAGTATGGTCATGCCTTTCTATTCACCTGA